>CAMOGZ010000009.1 GCA_946614405.1 uncultured Eubacterium sp.
AGTGTTGTTTTACCTGCTCCCAGAAAACCTGAGAAAATATCTACTTTTGCCATTTATAACACCTCTTTAATTAGAATTCTCTTTGGTCAACATTTATTAACTACCCGTTTCGGCGGGAGATAAACAATATGATGGGACTTACTCCTCTTCCTTCAGCTCCTGCAGGATCTGTTTGCAAGCCAGCATCTGTCCGTAGCTTGCGATGGCCAGCCTCAGGGCCGCATCAGATTTCTCCTCCCGGCTGCTCTTATCCGGAAGGTCCTCAGCGATCCGCCGGAACTCTCCGTCCAGGATCTGTACATACTCCTCATAGAAGGTCTGCACATCCTTCGCTTCCATCTGGCTCTTCAGAAGTTCTCCCGTCTCGCCCACGGACAAGACCTGCTTCAGCAGGCAGATGGCCGTCAAATAAGCGATGTGCTCTCTGCTGTACCGTTTGCCCTTAGCCCGGGGAAGGGTACCGCTCTTGATATAGTTATTGATCATGGCAGACGTCAGCGTCTCCTCGTCATCCATGGAGAGGCCGATATGCTGCCTGCTCATATACCCGATGACCTGATCCATGTACAGGTCGATGTCCGGGATCTTCTCCCATTTCTCAGGTCTGCAGTCCGAAAGCTGCTCTTTGATCATTTCGATTCGGTTCATTTTCTCACCTTCTTTCCCCGATCCACAGGACATTATATAACACATTCCGAAAAAGTTCAACGACTAGTTGACATATCCGAGATGCCGTAATATAATATTAAAAACCATATTATTTGATTTACGGAATTATTAAAAGAGGTGTTGAATATGAATCTTTGCATTTTTGGCGATTCCATTTCTAAGGGAGTCATTTACGATGAAAAGAAAGGCAAATATACATTCAGTAAGAACAGTTTCGCCCGTCAGCTTGCAGAAAGGCTGGATCTGACCATTCAGAACTACGCCCGTTTCGGCTGCACCAGCATCAAGGGACAGGACATTCTGGAACACCATAAATCCGACCTGGCCTCCTGCGACCTTACGATCCTGGAGTTCGGCGGAAACGACTGTGATCTGGCCTGGAATGAGATCTCCGAGACGCCCTGGCAGCCTCACACTGCCGCCGTCTCCCTGGAGGATTTCCGGGAGAATCTGACTCATATGGTGGATGAGATCCACGAGGCCGGAAGCACGCCGGTCCTGCTTTCCCTGCCGCCTCTGGAATCCTCCCGCTTCTACAAGTGGGTATCCAACGGGCTGGACTGGGAAGGGATCCTCCACTTTCTGAAAGAAGATATCAATAACATCTTCCACTGGCAGGAGGATTACGATCAGGTGATCCGGCGGGTGGCGGAAGAGAAGGATGTCCCGCTCATCGATATTCGCAAGGGATTCCTGGAGAAAGATTCCTACCGGGATTATCTCTGCATCGACGGGATGCATCCCAATGAAAAAGGCCACGACCTGATCGCCGATCAGATCGAGGCCTCACTAAACAACCTCTAGTTATCAGAAGGCGGCGCCGGGGCGCCGCCTTTTCCGTGCTATATCAATGCGATGACCACATTCAGACATCCCAGGACGAATCCGATGAGGGCGCCCAGGTTGATGATGGCGTTCAGTTCTTTCTTCGCCACCTGCAGGGTCAGGGCTTCCATCTCCTTCGGATCCATGGCATCCAGCTTCTCCTTCACGATCTTGGAAATATCGATGGTCCGCAGAATGGAAGAAAGCTTCTTCCGGATCAACGTCTCATAAGCGCTGGTAATGAGCTGACCGGTGTCCAGGCCGGAGGCCTCCAGCATCCGGAACATCTCCCCTACTGTCTTATTCTCCAGTCCGGAAAACTCCTGATGCATCTTATACCGGATCAGCTCCGGTCCCTCCTGCTCCACGGTCTCATTCACCCGCAGCGCGATCTGCTGAGTCAAAGAACGGATGACATCCTCGCTGAGCATCTTTGCCAGAAGAGAGGTCCGTTTCTTCTCCCGGATAGCGCCGCCCACCTGAGTTGCCACGATGGTCCCCACGTTCATTTCCATGATCTTGGATACCAGCTTGGCGGCGGCCAGATTCTCACCCCGTTCCATGACCTGATCAAACTGATCTCCGTCCACGTAGTAGGTGATGGCATCCCGGATCAGCCTCTCGTCATGGGTATACCGCTCCACAGTATCGTTGACCTTATCATGAAGTTTGGTCTTCAGCTCGTCGGACAGCACCGTCTTCTCGATGGCGTCCTGGGTCAGGAGATTCTCTCCGATGGCGCTTCCGATGGTGCGGGCGATCCGGTCCTTGCTCTTGGGAATGATCCCCGGCGTGAAGGGCAGCTGCTTTCCGAAGAGATACTTGGGCTCCCACGGGCGGAACAGCATCTTCACGGCGATGTAGTTTGTAAAGTAACCGATGATACTTCCAATGATCGGTCCTGCTAATAATGTCCAGTTCATCTTCTCAGCTCTCCCAGTATCTCATAGATCACATGGCTCGCATATCCATACCCGGAAAGCCTCCGGGCAATGCGTCCGCACACTTTCTCCGGAACCGGCTCTCCCTCCGGGATGCCGGCCGCACGGAGGACTTTCGCCGCCTCGGCCCTGGCCCGGGCCGATTCGTCAACATCGCCTTCCTCTTCCAGGTAATCTTCGTAGGCAAACTGCATGTCCTCCTCCGAGATTCCCTTCTGTCGGAGCTCTGCGAACACGCGGCTCTTGGCTTTGTTCTTCTGGAAGGCGTAGCGGAAGTATTCCCGGCAGAACCGCTGATCGTCGAGATAGCCGTCCTCCCGGAACCTGCGCAGCACCTCCTCCACCTCGGCGGCCTCGTAACCCTTCTTCAGAAGGAAGTCCCTCAGCTCCGCCACGGACATGCTGCGATAGGATAATTTCCTTGCTGCTGCATCACTGATGTTTGTCATCCCAATATCCTCATGTTCTTCCCATAAAATACGAAACGCAGGCCATCCTCACGGATCCCGCCTGCGCCTCAGGTCATTATTGATCTTCTTGTTCTTTCAAGCGTTTCAATACGCGTTGATATCCATCCGCACCGTAAACCAGACACTTGTTGATCCGGCTGATGGTTGCAGTGGATGCCTTGGTGATCTCTTCGATCTCGCTGTAGGTCTTCTTCTGAGACAGCAACTTCGCCACCTGCAGGCGCTGTGCTATGGCATGGATCTCATTGACCGTGCAGATATCTTCGAAGAAACGGTAGCAATCTTCCCGGTCCTCCAGGGTCAAAACAGCATCAAAGAGTTCATCGATATCGTCTCTCTTAAATTTTGATTCGTAGGCCATGATCTATCCTCCTCATCCGTATCTGCTATGATTTTAACACTTTTACGTGCTAAAGTCAACGTGTGGTCACTGCAGAATCTCCATCGCTTTTTCCAGCTGTACATCGGTCTTGGCATCCTCCGGCAGCTCCACCTTCACATCCGGCTTGACGCCGACCTTGTTGATCTCCTTCCCCTTGGGGGAGAAGTACTGATGGGTGGTGAGTTTCAGCGCGGAGCCGTCCTTGAAGTGATATTCCTGCTGGACGATCCCCTTGCCGAAGGTGGTGGTCCCCACCAGTTTGCCTCCTTCGTTGTCCTTCACCGCAGAGGCCAGGATCTCGGATGTACTGGCGGTATTCTCATTCACCAGAAGAACGTACTTCAGATCCGTAGCGCCTTCCTTGGAATTGTAATAAGTCTTCTTTCCCTTCTTATCCTGAAGGTATGTAATGGTGCATTCCGGCAGGAGCTGGTCTGCGATCTCCATTCCCTGGGCCGCGTATCCGCCGCTGTTGTCCCTGAGATCGATCACCAGGCCCTTCGGTTTCTTCTTCTCCAGGCGGGTCATCTCTTTGCTGAACTCATCCGCCGTGGTCTGGGAGAAGCTGCTGATACGGATATATGCAAGATCCCCCTTCAGCATGGCGCCGGCCACGGTCCGCTCCGTGACCTCGCCACGGATCACAGAGATCTTCAGGGTCTCATCGCCGCGGCCGATGGTGAGCTTCACTTTGGTTCCCTGCTCTCCCCGGATCGCACCCACCATTTCTTCATTGGTGGTGTATTTCTTTCCGTCTACCTTCAGGATCTTATCCTTGGCCTTCAGGCCGGCTTCCTGGGCCGGGCTGTCTTTCATCACCTCGCTGATCACGAACTCCCCGTCCTTATTCTGGCTGAAGAGCACGCCGATGCCGTAGAAGGTCCCGTTCACCATGTTGTCCCAGGCCTTGGCCTCTTCCTCGGTGAAATAGGCCGAGTACTCATCGTCCAGGCTGTCCACCAGCCCCTTGTAGACGGCAGTCATCTCTTCCTCGTTGTCCACCTTCCACAGGGTATTCTCGTTGACCATCTGCTGCAGGGCGCTGAGTTTTCCGTATTGCTTCACGATTTTCTTCGCTTGCTTGTACTGGTCCGCCTGCACCAGGCTCAGGTTGACGGCCTTGCACGCGATCACAAAGGCCAGCGATGCGGTTAGGAGTGTCGCAATGATGACACCCACCAGCAAAGCGATAAATTTACTTCTCTTGATTCGGATCATATCCATCCCTCTGTTATTCCATTACCGACCGGACGATCATCTGCAGAGACGTCCTGCCGTTCCATTCATTGGTTCCAAGCATCCCGGCGATCTGAACATCTGCTCCCCGGGCTTTGTCGATGGCCTCCTCCGCCTGATCCGCATCGGAGAACACCACGCAGGGAAGCCGTTTCCCATGGTCCAGCATGGCCGTAAAGCGCATGAACTGTCCCTGGCTGCCCATTCTTGCAGGGTACATGGCGCTTCCGGTGACACCGATGACCGGCCGTTCATTGCCGCATCCGCAGGGCTCCAGCATCTGCAGCTGTTCCACCAGCTCCAGATTCAGCTCATCCCCTTTGACTTCCAGGTCCGGGTGCACCCGGTAGCAGAACAGCTGAGGATCCAGCTGGTCCATCTGCTCATTCAGCCTCCGGCGCAAAGTCTCCAGGTCTTCCTCCCGGATGGTGAATCCGCAGGCGGCCGCATGTCCCCCGAACCGAAGGAACAACTCCTCGCTCTTCTTCAGTTCCTGGTACAGATTGACTCCTTCGATGCTGCGTCCGGTGCCCTTCAGAAGACCGTCTCCCGTAGGCGTCACGATCACAGTGGGCCGGTAGTAGCGTTCCTTCACCTTGCCTGCGACGATGCCGGTGATCCCCTCATGGGCGTCCTGCATGTCCACCAGCAGGAACCGGTCCTCGGGGAATCTCTCCTCGATCTGTTCCACGCACCTGCGGTAGGTCTCCTCCTGGATCCGCTTCCGGTCGTTGTTGCAGGCACAAAGCCTTGCGATACAGCGATCCACCTCATCCTCATCCTGAGACAAAAACATCTCCACCGCCAGCTTGGCATGGAGCATACGCCCTGCCGCATTCAGATGGGGGACGATAACAAAGGACACATTCTCCGCATGGACCTGCCCCGGATGAAGTCCCACCGCCTCGATGAGTTTCTTCAGGTTCTTCCGTGCGGAGGTGTTGATGGCTCTCAGGCCGTATTTGGCCAAGGTCCGGTTCTCATCCACCAGAGGTACGATGTCTCCAATGGTCCCGATCCCCACCACATCCAGAGTTCTGTTCAAAATGCTCTTGGGAAGGCCCGCCTTCCGGATCAGTGCCTGGCAGAACTTGAAGGCGACGCCGCATCCCGCCAGATAGGGGCAGGGATAATTGCAGTCCGGCTGATTCGGATTGATTACCAGACAGTCTGCGATGACATCCGTCACCGTATGATGGTCCGTGACGAGGACCTGCATGCCAAGCTCTTTGGCATGGTTCACCTCATCCACAGACACACTGCCGCAGTCCACCGTCAGGATCAGGGAGACTCCCATCTCCGCGATGCGGTCCACGGCTGCCTTGTTCATGCCGTACCCTTCCTCGAAACGGGAGGGAATGTAATAGGTCAGCTTATCCGTCAGATGGGACAGGACCTCCATCATGACTACCGTGGAAGTGATGCCGTCCGCATCGTAATCTCCATAGATGCAGATCTTGCCTCCTTCCCGGATCACAGACAATATTAAATCCACTCCTGCTTCCATATTGTGCAGCAGGAATGGATCGTGTGTCTTCTGGGGCCGGTCGGAGAGGAACTCTTCCACGTCCTCCTCCGTCCGGATCCCTCGTTTATTCAATAATTCTAATAGTTTCGGTTCCAGTTTCATAATGACTCCGACAGATCAGTTGATCCCGATATACGGTTTCATGTCGATCGGCGTGCTTCCCTGTCTCATCTCATAGTGGAGATGCGGACCGGTACTGAATCCGGTGCTTCCGACTTTCGCGATCAGCTGACCCTTCTTTACTTTCTGTCCGACACTGACATCCAGACTGCTGCAGTGTCCGTACAGAGAAAAGAGTCCGTTACCATGGTTGATCATGACAGCATAGCCGTATCCGTAATAGGTTCCGGAAATGACCACCTCACCGCCGTATGCGGCGTAGATCGGTGTTCCGGTGGGGCATGCCAGGTCGATACCAGGATGCTTCTCATAACTTCTCTGTGCCATAAAGTGTTCTGTCTGTGTATAAGATGCATTGCCCAGAGGGAAGGCCCAGGGGCCGCCCTTATAAACTACATTATTATTGGCCATAGCTTCCTCGATGGCCTCGATCAGCTTCGTCTCCTGCTCTTCCAGTTCATCATAGCGAGCCTGGAGTTTAGCCTCTTCTGCAGACAGTTCTTCCTGTTTGGCTACCTTCTCAGCCTGTTTCTCGTCCAGTTTGGTCTTCTCTACCCGCAGTTTGGACTCCTGTTCCTCGATCTCGGTCTTCTGTGCCTTCAGATCCGTCAGGATCGTCTGGTCATTATTAAAGATCTTCTGGACCAGGTCCACATTGGTGACCAGTTCTTCAATACTGTTGGATCCCAGTACCACGTCAAGGTATCCGATGGATCCGCTCTTATACATTGCACGGAGACGCTTGTTCAGTCCGTCTCTTCTGTCTTCGATCTGGATCTTGGTCTTATCCAGTTCCTTCTCTGCTACACGGATCTGCTTCGCCTTCTTGGAAACAGAATCATTCAGCTTGTCTAATTCTCCCTGGAGTTTGTCGATTTTCTTTTTCATTGCGTCAAGCTCGCCGGAGATATCGTCCTTCTGGGACTGAACTTCCTTAAGCTCTTTCTTCTGTTTCTTAATGCTCGTTCCATAGGAGAAGGGACTCAGGGTCATGACCAGAGCCACGATCAATGTGACGATCAAAAATTTTCTACGCATGTAAAATCACTCCTGTTACTTGTCGAGGAATTTCCTCATTGAAACTATACTTCCTGTTGATCCGATACCAATTCCCATAGCAAGGAAAATGATGATCAGATTGACGGACAGATACCCTGCCGGCACCATGGGTGATGACAGAATGGTCATCACACGGACGCCGATGGCATCTACGATCCTGCCATAGAACAGGTACGTAATGCCCGCCGCTGCAAGCGATGAAATAATCCCAATGATGATCCCCTCTACAAGGAACGGTCCGCGGACAAACCAGTTGGTGGCGCCGACGTACTTCATGATGGAGATCTCCTTGGCTCTGGCAAATACGGTCAGTTTGATCGTATTGGATACCACCACCACGGAGACGATGATCAGGAAGAGCATGATCACGATAGCTGCTATCTGCAGGAAGTTGGTGACCTTCGTCAGCTTGTCCACAGTTTCCTTGTAATATTTGGTACTCTCGACCCCGTCCAGCTTGCTGGCCATAGCATTGACCTTATTCGCCGAGCTCAGGTCGGTGACCTTGATCAGGATCGAGTTCGGAAGTGGATTCTCCCCTAATGAATCCAGCAGATACCCGCTGTCTCCCCAACGATCCTTCAGAATATCCAGCGCCTGATCTCTGGTCCGGAATTCCACCGAACTGACGCCATCCACATTCTCGATGGTGTCCATGATCGTCTGCGCCTTCTCTTGATCCGTGCTGTCCAGCAAGTAGACCTCCACGGTGTCATAGTCCTGCTTGACCATCTCCGTAAACAGATTTACATTGACGGAGATGACGAAGAACAGTCCCAAAATCAGCATCATTGCCGTAATGGCGAAGATCGCCGCCGCTGCCATTCCCTTATTTCGGAAGATCTGGATAACGGCCTGTTTGATATTATAGAAGATCCTACTCATCTGCGAAGACCTCCTCTCTGTATGTGCCGTCTTCCTCGTAGCCGTACTGACCATAGTCGTCACGGACGATATGGCCGGACTCGATGGCGATGACACGCTTGTTCATCCGGTCTACGATGTCCTTGGCATGGGTTACCATCAGAATGGTGGTTCCGGTCATGTTGATCTCATCCAGAAGATCCATGATCCCGGCTGCTGTATCCGGGTCCAGGTTTCCGGTGGGCTCATCTGCGATCAGCACCTTCGGATTGTTGATGATGGCCCGGGCAATGGCCACACGCTGCTGCTCACCGGCGGACAGTTCCTGCGGATAGCGCTTGGCCATGTCTGCGATGCCCACCAGGCTCAGCACCTGGGGCACACGCTTGCGGATCTGTCTCCGGCTCTTATGCATGATCTCCATGGCGAAGGCGACATTCTCGAACACCGTCTTCTTCGGAAGAAGGCGGAAGTCCTGGAACACGATCCCGATCTTACGGCGCAGCTGAGGCACCAGCCGGTTCGGGAGGTCCGTCACCACGAAATCTCCGATCTGGATCCGTCCGGAGTCTGCATCGATCTCCTTCAGGATCAGCTTAATAAAGGTGGACTTGCCGGCGCCGCTGGGGCCCACCAGGAAAACAAAGTCCCCCTTGTCTATGTTAACGCTGGCATTTTCCAGGCCAACATTATCTCCATACATTTTGGTTACATTAGTAAAAGTTATCATAAAACCCTCTCGGAATAAATTACATCATAAAAACGCTTAAGAAATCTTAAGTTTTCTTAATAACCTATACAGTATAACACGTTTTCTATGATTTGAAAACACTTTGTGTCTCTTTTATTCACATATCCAATGTGAAACTTTTGTGAACAAAGGTGACAAGGTGTTGATATTTCCGCCGTTTCGGCCGGGAAAACGGCTGTGCATCTCGTCCTTGTGAAACTCCTGAAGGGGGATCTCCGGGATCCATACCACATCTCTGGAATGGAGGACCCGGGTTATTTCTCTCCTGCTGACCCCCTCTGTGGTCCGGTTCACCACCCAGAGCACCGGCAGCTTCCCGAACTGCTCCAGGCTGATGGTCTCCTTCAGCCTCTCCCCTGCCCGGATGAGACAGGAGGGCGCCGGATCCGCCACCAGGATCAGAAGGTCCAGGTCTCTTCTGCACAGTGAGAGCCAGTCCCATTCCATGTCATATATGGTGATGTGGTCCCTGCCGGAGTACAAAAGCCTCCTTCTGCACTCCTCCGTCAGCGTGACTCCCTGCTCCGCATCCTCCGGGGTAATGAGAAACCAGTTGACGCCCTCCTCCTGGTTCCGCAGGCCCCGGACCGAGCCATCCTCTGACAGGATCCGGTAAACATCATGAAAGGTCCTTCCGCAGAAACGCTGATCCATGGATACGGCATCGTAGAGAAGGCTCCGCTTCTGCTGCGGCGTGCCGCATTCGATAAAAGTCACAGAATTCCCATTGTCCGATAAGAAAAGAGCCAGAGAAGAAGCGATGAATGTCGTTCCTGCACACTGGCTCAAACCGGCTACTGCAATATTGATCTGTGAGGGATGGAGATCCATCCCGGGTTCTCTCATACGGAAAAAGGGTCGGTCCATGATGTCCTCCTTTTCCATATTATAACAGCACATCCATGTGTTGTCAATCGCTATTTGGCTGATTCTTCCTTCGGCTCCCGGTTCATCACAATGATCGAAATCAGCACCAACAGGATGCCGATGATTTTCCAGATCCCGGTGATCTCATGGAAGAGTCCGATCCCGATCAGTGCCGCCACCACGGTCTCCACGGAGGCGATCACCGGCGCACGGGATGCTTCCACCTTCCGGCTGATCCCGGTGAGATACAGCACATAGGCACCCATGGTGGTAAGCCCGTAGAATACGCCCAGCATCCCCATCTGATCCAGGGAAGTGATGTCACCGATCCCCTCCCAGGGCCTGCCGATGAATAATATGGCGATGGTCCCGAAAAAGAAGCCGTACAGACCGACGGTCAGGGGATCGTAGTCCGCCGTGGCACTCTTTCCGATGATGGTCAGAAGCCCGTACAGGAACCCCGCCAGAACACCCATGCCGATCCCCGCCGGTGAAAACTGAAGGGTTGACAGATCGCCGTTGGTCACCGTCAGAACACATCCCGTCAGGTTCAGCACCAGCGCGATGACTTTGTTCTTCCAGATGGGCTCCCGGAAGAACAGCCGCGCCATGATGCACACGAACACCGGAGCCGTATAAAGCAGCACGGCCCCGGTGGAGACTCCCACCATCTGGATCGAGAGAGTGTAGGACAGGTTGAACAGTGCCTGGCAGCACACCCCCATGATGGCGCACCAAAACAGCCCCTTCCCATCGATCTTCAGCACTGCCGGACCCTTGCGGATCAGGGAGAAGATCAGAAGCAGAACCAGCGCAAAGCCGATTCGGAACAGGGGAATCACATCGCTGCGGACGCCGCAGGCGGTGAGAGAATTGACAAAGAACCCTATGGTGCCCCATAAGGTTCCTGCCAGAAATATTAATATATAGCCAATTGTTGTATTCTTCATATTAGAGAATCGACTTTACTGCGTCGACGATGTCACCGGTGGTCATGCCGTATTTCTCACGCAGCTCATCCGGCTTTCCGGACTCGCCGAATACGTCTTTCTGTCCTACCATGGCCATCTTCACCGGGCATTCTCTGGATACGAACTCTGCGACTGCGCCGCCCAGTCCGCCGATGATGGAATGCTCTTCTGCGGTGACGATCTTACCTGTCTCTTCTGCTGCCTTGCGGATGATCTCCTCATCCAGCGGCTTGATGGTATGCATGTCGATGACGCGAACATCAATGCCGTCCCTGGCCAGCTCTTCTGCTGCTTCCATAGCGGAGGGTACCATGACGCCGTTTGCGATGACGGTCACGTCCTTGCCCGGGCGCAGCTCGTAGCCCTTGCCCAGCTCCAGTTTGGCATCTTCATCATAGAATACGGGAACTGCGGCGCGTCCGAGACGCACGTATGCAGGACCAACCATATCTACCACCTGCTTCAGCAGGATCTTGGCGCTGGCAGCGTCACATGGGGAAACCACAGTCATCCCCGGGATGGTGCGCATCAGGGCGATATCTTCGAAGGTCTGATGGCTGGCGCCGTCTTCACCAACGGTGATTCCGGCATGGGTGGCGCATACCTTTACGTTGGCGCCGGTGTATCCGATGGAATTACGGATGATCTCAAAAGCTCTGCCGCTGGCAAACATAGCAAATGTGGATGCGCAGACGGTCTTTCCGGAAAGTGCGATACCTGTAGCCATTCCCATCAGGTTCTGCTCTGCGATACCAGCGTTAAAGAAACGGTCCGGATATGCCTGGGCGAACTTCTTGGTCTGAGTGGATCCGGAGAGGTCTGCGTCCATGACGATCAGGTCCGGATTTCTGGCGCCCTCTTCTACGAGGAACTCACCATAGGCTGCTCTTGTTGCAATCTTATCTGCCATTACCATTCACCTCCCAATTCCTCGACGGCCTGTCTGGCCTGCTCTTCACTCGGGGCCTTGCCATGCCAGCCGGCCTGGTTCTCCATGAAGGAAACGCCCTTGCCCTTCACCGTCTTTGCAACGATGCAGGTCGGCATTCCCTTGGTCTCTCTGGCCTCGTCCAGGGCGGCGAAGATCTCGTCGAAGTTGTGTCCGTCGATCATGATCACGTGCCATCCAAAGGCCTTGAATTTCTCATCAATAGGCTTGACGGTCATGACGCTGTCGTTCTCACCGTCGATCTGCAGCCCGTTCCAGTCTACGATGGCCACCAGGTCATCCAGGTGGTAGTGACCTGCTGCCATAGCAGCCTCCCAGATCAGGCCCTCCTGCAGCTCGCCGTCACCCAGAAGTGCATAGACTCTGGAGCCGTCACCCTTCAGGCGGCTTCCGATGGCCATACCAACGGCAACAGAGAATCCCTGTCCCAGAGAACCCGTGGACATCTCGATGCCCGGTACCTTATGCATATTACCATGGCCCTGGAACTTGCTGCCCAGGTGACGCAGGCTGGAAAGCTCAGCGACATCATAGTAGCCTCTTTCTGCCAGTACGGCATACTGTGCCGGTACGGCATGTCCCTTGGACAGGACGAAACGGTCTCTTCCTTCTTTGGCAGGATCCTTCGGATCGATGTTCATCTCCCCGAAGTACAGTGCTGTCACCAGATCTGCTGCTGACAGGGAACCGCCCGGATGGCCGGATCCGCCGTTATATACAGCCTTGATGACATCCACGCGCACTTTGGCGGCAATGCCCTCATAGTATTCGCGATTTTCTCTCTTCATGTCTATCCTCCACGAAACTAGTAGTTACTGTTAATTATATCTTGAAAGGCATAAGGGAGTGCCTCAACTATATCGGACGCGATCAATCCGTATTCTCCCTTTTCCGAACAAGCAAAATCACCGGCCAGGCCGTGCAGATACACCCCCGCCTTGGCGGCATCCCAGGGCGACAGCCCCTGGCCGCATAAAGACGCGATGACGCCGGTCAGCACATCGCCGGAGCCGGCCGTGGCCATCCCCGGGTTTCCGGTGGTGTTGCACCAGACCTCGATGGCGCCATTGTCTCTCCCCGAGGGACACCGGGCCACCAGGGTGCCCGCCCCCTTCAGAAGGGCGATGCAGCCGTAACGGCGCACCAGTGCGGAAACCATGTCCTCCCGGCTCATGGCCGGATCCATGGGTTCTTCTCTGAGAAGGCGTTTGGCCTCGCCCACATGGGGCGTCAGAATCAGTTCGCCGCGGAATCCCCGGGCAAACTCTCTCAGTTCATCATTTGCTGCCAGGACGTTCAGCCCGTCGGCATCCAGCACCACCGGCCCTTCGTAGGCCAGCAGTACCGACTTCAGCATTCTGCGTGTGTTGGCGCTGTCTCCCATGCCCGGGCCGAAGGCGATGGCATCGTACTGCCATTCTCCCCTCTTTCCGATGAGCCGTTCCTGGGCCTCCGTCCAGTCCACACAGATCACCTCCGGGGCAAGGGTCTGCACCACGGGGTAATTCCCCTTGGGAGTACAAAGGTAAACCAGTCCGGATCCGCTGCGCATGGCCGCCCGTGACGCAAAGCACGCGGCCCCGGTCATCCCGGCGCCGCCGGCGACGATCAGAACACGGCCGCAGTTCCCCTTATGCATATAGGGAGACCGTTTCCGGACCACCTTCTGTACTGTACTCTTTTCTATTGTATTTACTCTATCCATATTATCCTCATATCGGCAGGAACATCGACGCCATTGCAAAATAGATGGTCAGCGCCACTGTATCGGACACCGAAGAGATCGCGGGGTTGGCGATCAGGGCCGGGTCCAGATGGATCAGCTTCACCAGGATCGGGATCATACTTCCGATGATCTTGGCGAAGATCACGATGAATACCATGGAAACGCATACGGTAAGTGCGATGCCCATGTCATGGATCCCGTCGATGTACCAGATCCTTCCGAAATTGATCACGCTGAGGATCACTCCGATGATCATACCGATCCGGATCTCCTTCCACAGGATCCGCAGCGCGTCATCTGTATCCACCTCATCGGTGGCAAGTCCACGGATGATCAGGGTCGCCGCCTGAGATCCGGTATTTCCTCCGGTTCCCATCAGCATCGGCATGAACGCCACCAGCTCGATGACCTTGGACAGGGACGCCTCGAATCCCGTGACGATCCGTCCGGTGAAGATATATGCAACCATCAGGATCACCAGCCAGGGCAGTCGGTTCAGCGCGTGCTGCCAGACCGAAATGTCCAGGTAGTCTTTATCGGAATCATCGAAGTCGATGACTCCGTTCATACGCTCAAAGTCCTCCGTAGCCTCTTCTTCCATGACGTCCAGCACATCGTCGAAGGTGATGATACCCACCAGGCGATGCTCCTTGTCCACGACGGGAATGGCCAGATATCCGTACTTCTGGAAATCCGCAGCGACGTCTTCCTGGTCGGTGTCCACCATCTCAAAGACGTAGTCCGTGATCATGATATCCTTGATCCGGACGTCATCATCGGTGACCACCAGAGTACTGAGGGAGACGATGCCGATGAGCTTGCGTCCGGTGTCTTTGACATAGCAGGTATAGATGGTCTCTGCATCCATGCCTTCTTTCTTGATATACTCCAGCGCCTCTCCGACAGTCCAGTCCTTCATCAGAGAAATGTACTCCGGCGTCATCAGACTTCCGGCGCTGTCCTCCGGATAATTCAGGAATGTGTTGATCTGTTTCCGCTCCGCCTTGGGAGTTTTCTCCAGGATCTTGTCTACGATGTTGGCGGGCAGCTCCTCCAGGATATCGATCTTATCGTCGAAATCCAGTTCCTGAATAATATATGTAATTTCCTTATCGGTGATCTCATTGATGATGTCCACCTGGTCATCTGAGGGCAGACAGGAGAACACCTCTACGCTGACATCCTTCGGCAAAAGCCTGTACAGGATCACTGCCAGCTGAATGTCGTTATCCGACTTGATATCCTCCAGCATCTCGGCGATATCTGCTTCATTATATTTCAGCAGCTCGTCCCGCGCTCTGAAGTACTGCTTCTCCTCGAGCAGTTCATTGATCTTCTCAAGGGATTCCTCGAACTGAGTATCCTTATCGAGCATATAGTCCATTGGTCCTTCCTCCTTTTCGCGGTATTTCCCCTCTCATTCGGAAGACCGGGCGGACCAATATTGCCTCTACGATCTAAAAAATGAGAGCAGGATGAAACAGGCCTGCGATCGGCCTTTAGCAGTTCGTTTTCCGTCAGGAACGTTATCCATACTCTCACTTCCTTTCATGGTGGTCATACGGATTCATTATACCCTATAATCCGCAGAGAATCAACCGTTGTAATGTACAGTAATAAAAACAAAAATGAGTAAAAAGGTGTGTTGACAAACTCTCCGGAAGTGATATATTTAAGGTGTACGAATTTTGTATACACAAATAGTAACTAATTTTTTTAAGAGAAAAGAGGAGATCGAAATGGGAAATTTAGTTCAGAAGTACATCGATGCCACCAAGGCAAAGTATCCGCATGAGCCCGAGTTCCTGCAGACCGTAGAAGAAGTTCTGCTGTCCATCGAGCCGGTTCTGGAAGCACATCCTGAGTATGTAGAAGCAGGACTGATCGAGAGACTGGTTGAGCCGGAAAGAGGAATCCAGTTCAGAGTACCTTGGGTTGACGATGCTGGTAAGGTTCATGTCAACACCGGATACAGATTCGAGTTCAACAGTGCACTGGGCCCATACAAAGGCGGCCTGCGTTTTGCACCGAACGTTTATCCCGGAATCCTGAAGTTCCTTGGATTTGAGCAGATCTTCAAGAACTCCCTGACCGGACTGCCGATCGGCGGCGGCAAGGGCGGCGCAGACTTCGATCCGAACGGAAAGTCCGACGCTGAAGTTATGAGATTCTGCCAGGCATTCATGTCTGAACTGTTCAGACATATTGGCGCTGACACCGACGTACCGGCTGGAGACCTGGGCGTAGGCGGAAGAGAGATCGGTTACATGTTCGGTCAGTACAAGAAGCTGGCTAACGTATATACCGGAACTCTGACCGGTAAGGGCACCGACAATGGCGGACTGGCCGGAAGAACCGAAGCTACTGGTTACGGAATCGTCTTCTTCGCTCGCGAGATGCTGAAACACTGCGGCGAAGAGCTGAAGGGCAAGACCGTTGTCGTTTCCGGATTCGGTAACGTTTCATGGGGAACCGTTCAGAAGCTGAACCAGCTGGGCGCTAAGGTCATCACCATTTCCG
>CAMOGZ010000010.1 GCA_946614405.1 uncultured Eubacterium sp.
GTCGATGTCGCCCACGATCTCCTCGATGATGTCCTCCAGGGTCACGATACCGCTGAATCCGCCGTACTCGTCGATGAGGATGGCAATGTGCTGCTTCTCCTTCTGCAGTTCAAAGAACAGCGTATCGATTTTCTTGGTATCCGGCACAAAGTATGGCTTGCGCAGGATATCCTTGATATCCACCTTGTCGAATCCGGCGTCTTTGGCCCGGATCAGGTAGTCCTTGATATGCAGAATACCGATGATGTTGTCGGAGTCTCCCTCACATACAGGCATTCTGGTATACCGAAGTTCCATCAGCTGGTCCACGTATTCATCCGGTGGGTCCTCGATGTCGATCATGAAGACGTCGGTACGAGGCGTCATGATCTCATAGGCAAGCTCATCGTCAAACTGAAAGATATTGCCGATCATCTTCTTGCCCTCTTCCCGGAGGACGCCGCTCTCCTGTCCGCCTTCCAGCATGGACATGATCTCCTCCTCGGAGAATTCCTTCTCATCCACATCCGTACGCTGACGGAACATCCTGAGAAGAATGTTCGCCACCATCACCAGGATCCAGCGGATCGGGGCCAGAATGGTGCACAGGAAACTCTGAAATCCGGAGAAGGTACGGGACAGGCCCTCTGCATGCTGGCGGGCGATCTTTCGGGGAAAGATCTCTGTGAGAGTCACGGAAACACACAGAAAAATCACCAGAGAAAGGATCCCGTTCTCCGTCAGAAAGCAGGACAAGAACGAGCCTGCTCCGACGATCAGGTAATTCAGGATCCGGTTGGTGTAACGATAGACAGATGGTTTCTCCACAAGCCCGGCGATCCTCTTGGCGATATGATCATTTTCATCTTCCAGCATGGCCCTGAGCTTGCTCAGTGAAATATTATCCAGGGCGCTTCCGGAAAGCCGAACCAGGAAGTTCAGCAGGAGAATGCCGATGAGGATCAGAATGACTGTGGTGCTGTTCACTGGGATCCTCTGATCCATAAAGATAAAATATGTGCTCGTGATACTGTCACTGGTTATGTCCATGAAATGGTCCTTACCTTTCTTTTCTTAACATATAATCCGGTTTCACCGGCTGCTTCATCTTCATCCGCAGGATCTGCTGAGGATGGGGCGCGGATGTGACCGGCTCTCCTGTGGCGTCGTCCGCCATCTCTGTGATCTCCTGGGTGAAGAAGGGAATGTCGGGGCCGAAAACTTCGATCTGGTCCCCTACTTCCATCTTATTTCTTTGTTCTACGATGGCGATTCCTGTGGAAGGGTCATAATCCCGCACGATGCCGGCGAATGTGTAATCCCTTACATAGGAACTGCTCTGGTAGTTCTGGTCTTCCTCGCTTGGTTTGTGATAATAGAACCCGGTGGTGAATTCTCTGTGGCTGGCCTTTCCCAGTTCCTCCAGCCACATGGGATCGAACTTGTAATTCTCCGGGTCCGCGTAGTAAGCGTCGATGGCCTGCCGATAAGCGTGGATCACAGTGGCCACGTAGAAGATGCTCTTCATCCGGCCCTCGATTTTGGCGCTGGCGATGCCGCAGGCTGCCAGATCCGGAATGTGTTCGATCATGCACAGATCGTTGGAGTTCATGATATAGGTCCCCCGGGCATCTTCCTCGATGGGAAAATACTCCCCGGGCCGCTTCTCTTCCACCAGGGAATACTGGTAGCGGCATGGGTGGGCGCAGGCGCCGCGGTTGGCATCCCGCCCGGTCATGTAATTACTCAGCAGGCAGCGGCCGGAGTAAGAGATGCACATGGCCCCGTGCACAAAGGCTTCCAGTTCCATGTCCTCCGGGATCCGCGCGCGTACTTCCCGGATCTCATCAAGAGACAGCTCCCGGGCCAGCACCAGGCGTTTCACCCCCTGCTTGTACCAGTAGTTTGCCGTGACATAATTGGTCATGTTTGCCTGTGTGGACAGGTGGATCTCCGCTTCCGGAATGACCTCCTTCAGGATGGAAAGGACCCCGGGATCCGAGACCAGAAACGCGTCAATGGGAATGTCACGGATCTGTTTCAGATAGTCATACAGAGGTTCGATATCCTCGTTGTGTGCGAATATATTCAACGTCAAATAGCACTTGCAGCCACGCTGGTGGGCAAATGCGACGCCTTCCTTCATTTCAGTCAGATTCAGATTCCCGGCGCCCTGGCGCAGGGAGAAACTTTCGCCGCCGAAATAGACGGCATCGGCACCGTAGGTCACGGCGATCTTCAGTTTCTCGAGATCCCCCGCCGGTGCCAGAAGTTCTATTTGCTTCATTTCTTGTGATATACCGATATCGCCAGGCCATCTCCCGATGGCAAAAGTGTGGTCACCAGTGATGGATCACCGGTGATGAAATCAAGATAATCTCTCATCTTGCGGATGTTGGTGCGATGCTTGTCTTTGGGATCCCGTTCCGGAAGAACAGTCATCCCGTGCATCATAATGTTGTCGGAACAGATTATGGCTCCGTCTTCTGCCACAGCCAGAGCGCTGTCAAGAAAACGCTGATAATGGCTCTTTGCTGCGTCGATGAAGATGAAATCAAAGGATGTGACCCCGGCTTCTGCCATGGCCCGGATCTGTTCCTCGCCGTCTCCGCAGTAGAGATGGACACGGTCCCCCACGCCGGCTTTCTGGACATTCTCACAGGCGGCGCGGTAGGACGCTTCTTCTTTCTCAATGGTATGGATCTCCGCATCCGGACAGGTAAGAGCGAAGAAGCTGGCGGAATAGCCGATGGCTGTTCCAATCTCCAGGATCTTCTTCGGTTTCTTCATATCAAGAAGAACGGAAAGAATCGATTCCGTCTCCCGCAGGATGATCGGAACCATATCCCGCTCTCCCATAGCCCGGAAGGAGCCCATGGCGGCATTGACTGGCTGGTATTTTTCCTCCAGATAGTCTTTCACCTTGGAATTGATAACTTCTATCATTACTCCTCGGCCTCTTTTGCATTATAATAAGCGTCTTTGTTCTTCTCGAATTCTTCGTAGCTCTCCGAGAAATTATGAGACCCGTCCAGTTTGTCGCTCAGTACGTAATACAAATACTTGGTGTCCTCAGGATAGAGTGCGGCCTTGATGGAGGCCTCTCCGGGGCAGCAGATGGGTCCCGGGGGAAGTCCCGTGTTGGTGTATGTGTTATATTCCGACTCTACCTTGGTGTCATCGTAGGTCAGGTCCTCCTTTACATCCTGGTCATTGAGGCTCCGTACATACTGTACTGTCGCATCGATCTGCAGGGGCATTCCCTCCTCCAGACGATTATAAATGACACTGGAGACCTTGCCGCGGTCCTGGTCGACTCCGGCTTCCTTCTCGATCAGAGATGCAATGACGATGACCTCATTTTCAGTAAGGCCAAGATCCTTGGCTCTGGCACTCCATTCATCCGTAAAGATCTCATCATAAGTTTCCAGCAGATGATAGACGATATCGCTCTCGTCAGAATCTGCAGGCATGGTATATGTGCTGGGGAAGAGATAACCTTCCAGACGGTGCTTGTTGTTCTGTGCCCCCTTCAGGAACTCGAACTCGCTGACCAGTTCCTTGCTTTCGATCAGCTTGATGAAGGATTTCTGTTCCACCAGACCGGCATCCGCAAGGGATTCTGCGATCTGATACTCCGTATATCCTTCCGGGATGGTGAAGGTGATCTGATTGGTCTTGCCCTGGATCATGATCTGAGCGATCTCTTCCGCGTTCATAGAGGGCGAGAAGGCGTAACTTCCGGCCTGATACTGACCGTCATAGTGCTTGAACATGGTATAGAGTTTGAAACTGTTTCCGTCCCCTATGATGCCCTGCTCTTCCAGTATGTCGCCGATATCATTGGTAGTGGAGCCCGGTTCGATGGTCACGATGACCTCTTTGGTATCATCTGCATCAAAAACACTGCCACCCAGTCCGTTGGCATAAATAATCAGAGCAAGGGTAACAACAAGCAGAAAACCAAGTACTGCAGCGATGCCTGTGAGCACCGGGCTGCTTTTGCCTTTGCTGTTTAATTTTTTACTCATTCTTATCCCCTTGTAATTTAGAATAAAGGGGCGCTGTTCACGCCCCCGATGAATCTTATTCTTTGGATCTTCCCAGATACTCTCCGGATCTGGTGTCGATCTGGATCTTTTCTCCTTCGTTGATGAAGATCGGAACCTGGATCACAGCACCCGTCTCAACGGTTGCAGCCTTGGTAACGTTGGTGGCGGTATCGCCCTTGACGCCCGGTTCGGTCTCTGTTACGACCAGGTCTACGAAGTTCGGAGCCTCAACCTGGAACGGGCTTCCCTTGTAGAACTTGATGGTAGCCTCGTCGTTCTCTCTCAGGTAGAGCATAGCCTCCTCTACATCTTCCTTACTGATAGGAACCTGCTCATAGGTCTCACCGTCCATGAAGTAGTACAGTTCTCCGTCATTGTACAGATACTGCATTGTCTTGGTCTCGATGTGAGCCTTGGGGAACTTGTCACTCGGGTTGAATGCTTCCTCACGGATCGCTCCGGTCAGAATGTTCTTATACTTGGTTCTGACAAATGCAGCGCCCTTGCCCGGCTTAACGTGCTGGAAGTCAAGAACGACATGCGGTTCGCCATTCATCTCGAATGTAACACCTTTTCTGAAATCTCCTGCTGTAATCATGGTTTCGTCTCACTTTCTATCTTATTATTGATTAACAAAATTACGAATTCATTCTATCACATCTGAACCAGATTGCCAATACCCATTGCATCACCAAGAATCTTATAGACATCGGCCATCATGAGAGAAAATCTCATCTGGGCCTGCAGATACTGGGCTGCAAGGGGATCTCTCATCACGATCTGGGACAGCTCCTGCAGCTGCTGCATCATGCCTTCCGGCATGGCCTCACCGGTCATCTGCTTGGCCTGGATCTGCATCTGCTTTGCTTCAAAATCCCGGATCATTCCGGAAAGTTCCGGATTCTGATCGATCTGTTTCTTGTACTGGTCATACTGTTTGAATTCTTCGGACTCACGAATGGCCTGTGCCAGACCGTGAGCCTGATCATAAACATTCATAGTATCCTCCTGATCAAACTTCTAAAAATATCGGAAGAATCATAGGACTCCTCTTAGTCTTGCTGAAGATATGGCG
The DNA here is from genome assembly GCA_946614405.1 of uncultured Eubacterium sp. Classification (GTDB taxonomy): domain Bacteria; phylum Bacillota; class Clostridia; order Peptostreptococcales; family Anaerovoracaceae; genus Aminicella. The sequence continues at coordinate 5,107 of CAMOGZ010000010.1, forward strand.
TCTCATATCATCGCGGACGGCATTCTTGAGTGTGTTCCAGTCTTTGAATCCGCCTTTGATGTTATTCTCGATGGACGCATAGGCCACTTCTCTGGCTTCCTGGATCAGATCCTCATGCTCCTTGACATATACAAATCCGCGGGATACGATCTCCGGTCCGGACACAAGGTATCCGGCGGAACGGTCGATGGCAGCCGTGATGATGATCAGTCCGGACTCCGAGAGTTGTTTGCGGTCGCGCAGTACGATGTTTCCAACATCTCCGACGCCAAGACCATCCACAAGCACATCGTCGGCACTGATCACCTTCTTGAAGGAGATGGCTTTCTTCTTGTCCAGTGTCAACTGATCGCCATTGTCCATGATGAAGATATGATCCTTCTTCATTCCCAGTTCTTCCGCAAGCTGTGCGTGGCGCACCAGGTGGCGGTGTTCGCCGTGGACCGGCATAAAGAACTTGGGCCGGATCAGGGAATGGATCAGCTTCAGATCCTCCTGGCAGGCATGGCCGGAAACGTGAATATCTGCAATATCGTTGTAAATGACGTCAACTTCCTTCTCATAGAGCTTGTTGACGACGTTGGAAACCGTCTTCTCGTTACCCGGTACAGGGGTTGACGATAAAATAACCATGTCACCCTTCTTCAGTTTGACACTGCGGTGCTCGTCATCCGCCATTCTGGCCAGTGCGGACATAGGTTCGCCCTGACTTCCGGTGGTAATAATAACGATTTCCTTGTCCGGATACTGCTTGGTCTTATTCAGTTCGATCATCGTTCCGGCAGGGATCTTCAGATATCCCAGTTCCACTGCCAGTTTGACCACATTCTCCATACTTCTTCCGGAGACTGCGAACTTCCGGTTGTATTTCACCGCCAGTTCGATGATCTTCTGGACACGGTGAACGTTAGAAGAAAATGTTGCGATGATGATTCTCTTCTTGGCTTCGCGGAAAATACCATCCAGGGTCTTCCCTACCAGTCTCTCGGATGGAGTGAATCCGGGACGCAGTACATTGGTACTGTCCGCCATCAACAGATCCACGCCCCTGCTTCCGATCTCAGCCAGTTTGGCGAAATCGATGGGTTCGCCGTCGATGGGCGTGTAATCGACCTTGAAGTCTCCTGTATGGAAGACTCTGGCCGCCGGTGTTTCAATGCAGAGGCAAATGGCATCTGCAATGGAATGTGTGGTGCGGATGGCTTCTACACGGAAGTCTCCGATTTTCAGATGATCCCCTGCCGCAATGGGCCGCAGATCACCTTTGATCCCATGTTCATCCAGCTTATGCTGGATCAGTCCCAGAGGCAGCCGTGTACCATAAATCGGTACGTTTATTTTCTTTAACAGATATGGTACGCCGCCGATATGGTCCTCGTGACCGTGGGTAATGATCACGCCTTTGACCTTCTTGGCGTTCTCGATCAGGTATGAGTAATCATTGATGACTACATCGATACCAAACATCTCATCTTCCGGAAATGACATGCCGCAGTCGATGATCAGGATCTGATCCTTATATTCCAGAGCGGTCATGTTCTTTCCGATTTCATTCAGTCCTCCGATTGGGAAGATCTTCATATTCTCCGGTTTCTTCTTCGGAGTATTGGAAACGGTCTTCTTCACGGGCTTGCGTGATTTGACCGGTGGTTTTTTGCGTTCTTTCAGGCCCAGCTGCTGTCCCAGGATCTGTGTATCCTTCAGGATCAGATCGGTTCCGGATTTCTTCTTAGTATTCTTGCTGCCGGACCTCTTTCTCTTGCCGCCGCCGGGCCCCTTGTTAGGGGCCACCGGACGTGCGGGCTTCTTGCTGTTATAATCTCTCATTCATTGTTCCCTTTACTTGACAACAAAGTTTACAAGTTTTCCGGGGACAGCAATGGTCTTGACGACGTTCTTACCTTCGATCAGTGCTTTCACTTCATCGTTTGCGCGGACGGCCTCCTCCAGAGCGGAACGGTCCAGTCCGGTTTCTACGTTCATCTTAGCTTTCAGTTTTCCGTTGATCTGTACGATCACTTCGATGGTATCCTGCTTCAGAGCAGACTCATCGTAGGCTGGCCATGGAATATTGACAAGTGCTTCTGTATTGCCCAGGCCTTCCCACATTTCCTCGCAGATATGTGGTGTGAACGGTGACAGAACGACAACCAGCTTGGAGATCGCCTCTTTGTAGAGAGGCTCATTGATCTCTGCATTCTGTTTATACCAGTACAGTTCATTAACAAGTTCCATAATAGAACTGATCGCTGTGTTAAAGCTAAAGCGGCCACTGACATCCTCAGTGATTTTCTTTATTGTCGCATTCAACATGTAGTTCAGTTTCTTATCATCGTCGTTCTGAATGGTGAAGGCGGAATCCTTCACATCGTAATTCTGAACGAAATCATAAACCAGACGCCATACACGGTTCAGGAAACGGAAACTTCCTTCCACACCGGCATCGGACCAGTCCAGTTCTTTTTCCGGAGGTGCTGCAAAGAGGATAAACAGTCTTGCTGTATCCGCTCCGTATTTCTCCAGAATCTCCTCCGGGCTGACAACGTTGCCCAGAGATTTACTCATTTTCTTTCCATCTTTGTTGACCATTCCCTGAGTCAGCAGATTCTTGAAAGGTTCTTCTGCATCCACCAGGCCCAGGTCATGAAGTGCCATCTGGAAGAAGCGTGCGTACATGAGATGCAGGATCGCATGCTCTACGCCGCCGATATACTGGTCGACATCCATCCAGTAATCCACCTTCTCCTTGTTGAAGGCTTCCTTGTCGTTCTTCGGATCGCAGTAACGCAGGAAATACCAGGAAGAATCCAGGAAGGTGTCCATGGTATCGATCTCACGCTGTGCTTTCTTTCCGCAGCGCGGGCACTGGCAGTCGATGAAACTCTTGGATGTTGCAATGGGAGATTCACCCTTTCCGGTGAATTCAACGTCAGTAGGCAGCAGAACCGGCAGGTTCTCTTCCTTTTCCGGTACCCATCCGCAATCATCGCAGTAGATCATCGGGATCGGGGTTCCCCAGTATCTCTGTCTGGAGATCAGCCAGTCACGCAGCTTGTAGTTGACGGTCTTGTCGCCGATGCCCTGCTCGTTCAGCCATTCGATCATCTTTGGAATGGCCTCGCGGTTGTTCATTCCGTTGAACTGCTCAGAGTTGATCATGGTTCCTTCTGCAGCGAAGGCTTCCTTCAGATCGTTGACATCGATCTCAGGATCCTCAGAATCCACTACCGGAATGATCTCCAGGTCAAACATCTTGGCAAAATCAAAGTCTCTCTGGTCGTGAGCCGGTACGGCCATGATGGCTCCGGTACCATATCCCATGAGAACGTAATCGGAGATGAAGATCGGGACCTTCTTTCCGTTTACAGGGTTGATGGCATATTTACCGATGAACTCACCGGTCTTTTCGTTTGTGGTGGAAGTACGCTCGATCTCATTCATGTGCTGGCACTTCTCGATGTACTTCTTGACAGGTTCTTCGTATTCTGTGCCCTCTACAAGCTCCAGAACATAAGGATGCTCCGGTGCCATAACCATATATGTACATCCGAACAGAGTATCCGCACGGGTGGTGTATACGGTCATGACCTTATCGGTTCCGTCGATTTTGAAATCGATGTTGGCACCATAAGATTTGCCGATCCAGTTTTCCTGCATGACCTTGACCTTATTGGGCCAGCCCGGGAGCTTATCCAGGTTCTCCAGGAGACGGTCTGCATAATCGGTGATCTTGAAGTACCACTGAGACAGATTCTTCTTTCCTACCGGGCTCTTGCAGCGTTCACAGCATCCGTCGACGACCTGCTCATTGGCAAGTACAGTCTGGCAGCTCGGGCACCAGTTTACAGGGTTTTCCTTCTTATAGGCCAGTCCCTTCTTAAAGAACTGAATGAAGATCCACTGCATCCAGCGGTAATAATCCGGGTTGCAGGTCTGGACCTCTCTGTCCCAGTCATAGGACAGTCCCAAAGTGGCAAGCTGCTCTTCCATCTCATGGATGTTGTCCCAGGTCCACTTGGAAGGCTCGATCCCGTGCTTGATGGCAGCATTCTCTGCCGGAAGTCCGAAGGAGTCGAATCCCATCGGATGCAGAACGTTGAATCCCTGCATCTTCTTGAAACGGGCTACTACATCACCGATGGAGTAGTTCCGGACATGTCCCATATGAAGCTTTCCGGATGGATAGGGAAACATCTCAAGAACATAGTACTTTTCCTTGGAGGGATCCTCCGTTGTCTTGAAGCACTTCTTCTCAGCCCAATAATTCTGCCATTTCTTTTCAACTCGTTTGAAATTATATCTTTCTTCCATTTGTTGCAATTCTCCTTGTTATTAATCTTCGAATTCAAGGAAGCTGCAGTCGCCCCACACCTTCTCAAGGTTGTATCGCTCTCTCAGATCAGGATTAAATATATTCACAATGATATCGCCATAATCCATCAGGACCCATCCGGAATTGTTCTTTCCGGCAATGCTCTTAGGCGTGATGCCGAGTTCCTCATAACGGTCTTCGACCGCATCGGAAAGTGCTCCGACCTGACGGTCAGTGGCACCGCTGGCAACGATCAGATAGTCGGCAAAGGAGGACTTTTCGGCGATATCGATAATACGGATATCGATGCCCTTTTTGCCGGACAGCGCTTTCGCTGCTTCATAGGCCAATTCTTTGTTATTCATAATAATTTCCTTTCAAAATACTCCTTTGCTTCCAGTGTGTCCGGGTCCAGATAGTTGGACTGGGACAGCACATACTCCGCAGTCCTGGTCAGAGACAAGAGACATCCGCGGTCCAGGTCCTCTTCGGTGACTCTTCTGAGTTCCTCCACTCCGGGATAGTCCCGGGATGGTTCTATGGCATCCGCAATAAATATCACTTTTTCAAGCTGTGACATACCGGCCCTTCCTGTGGTGTGATAACTCACCGCATTGATGACGTCCTGATCGGTCTCTCCCAGGTCACGCTGTATGACCGCCGCTGCGATCTTTCCATGGGCCAGGTTCGCGTTGCCTTTGTATCTTCCGGGGTCCAGGCCGAACTCCTCCACGTACTGATCCAGCACGTCCAGGGGAACGCCCCGGTACAGATCATGGTACAAAGCCGCACGTATGGCTTTGTTCGGGTCTGCCCCGTACTTCTGAGCAAGCCGCACTGCAGTATCCCGCACACCCTGGGTGTGGATCCACCTTTTGGCGCTGAGATGCTCTCTGGCATATTCACTGATAGAGTCCATGTTCATAGATATATTGCTCCACCCCCTCCGGAACGAGCTCCCGGATGGATTTTCCTTCCTTCAGTCTGGTCTTGATCTCTGTGGATGACACATCGAACAGCTGGTTGTGCAGGATCTTAAACTCGGTGTGATACCGATCCATGAAGATCCGGATCTTCTCATCGGTCTCATAGAGATCATAGCCGGGCCGCGGCGCCAGGACAAAGGAGAATGCGGACAGAAGCTCTCTCCCCTTATACCAGTCCTCCAGGCTCAGAAGTGAATCGGACCCCAGGATGAACCACAGGCGGTCATGGGGATGATTCTTCTGAAACTCAGTCAGAGTCTTGTAGGTATAGGAGACTTCTGTGCTATCCATTTCTATGGTGGAAATCTCCACATTTTCATAAGGCGCACAGGCGGCCTTCAGCATATTGATACGATCCTTCTCTGAGGCCATTTTCCGACCAATCTTGAAGGGGCTGACTTTCGCCGGCATCAGGATCACCTTGTCCAGGGAATCCTCCTCCAGCGCAGCTTTCACGATGGATAAATGTCCATTATGGGGAGGGTCGAAGCTTCCTCCTAATATCGCTATATTACTCATTTCTCAAACGAATGTGCAGTTCCTCCAGCTGCGCGTCGTCCACCGTATTGGGGGCGTCACTCAGCAGGCACTGAGCGTTCTGATTCTTCGGGAATGCCATGACCTCACGGATGCTTGGCTCCCCTGCCAGCAGCATGACCATACGATCCAGGCCGTATGCCAGTCCGCCGTGAGGAGGTGCGCCGTACTTGAAGGCTTCCAGAAGGAATCCGAACTTTCTCTGACTTTCTTCTTTGGAGATGCCGAGGATATCGAACATCTTCTGCTGCAGATCCCGTTCGTGGATACGGATGCTTCCTCCGCCCAGCTCCACACCGTTCAGAACGATGTCATAAGCGTCAGCTTTCACTGCGAGAGGATCAGTATCCAGAAGCGGAATGTCCTCATCCTTCGGATGGGTGAACGGATGATGCATGGCCTTCATGACGCCATCCTCGTCCATCTCGAACATGGGGAAATCCATGACCCACAGCAGGTTGAACTTCTTGTTGTCCAGAAGTCCCAGCTTGCCTGCGATATGACGTCTCAGGAATCCAAGGCTGTCGAATACCACCTTCGGTTTATCGGCAGCGATCAGGATCAGGTCGCCGGTCTTGGCATCAAATACGGAAGCGATCTCTGCCAGCTGCTCCTGGGTGAAGAACTTGTTGACAGAAGATTTATATTCATTCTCTTCGCAGCGGATCCAGACCAGACCCTTGGCGCCGTAGGCCTTGGTATCATTGGTCAGTTTGTCGATGTCCTTGCGGCTGAAGGACGGAGATCCTCCGTCGATGCAGATGCCGCGGACGTCACCGCCGCCGGCCAGCGCGCCTGCAAAGACCATGAACTCGGTATCCCGGATGCATGGTACGTCGTTAAGGCACTTCAGTTCAAATCCGAAACGGGTATCCGGCTTGTCGGATCCGAAGCGCTCCATTGCCTCTGTCCAGGACAGACGCGGAAGCGGAAGCTGGATCTCGATGCCCATGACCTCACGGAAGATGCGGGCCAGGTAGCCCTCCTGCATCGCCAGTACATCGTCCACGTCCACGAAGGACATCTCCAGGTCGATCTGGGTGAACTCCGGCTGACGGTCAGCACGCAGGTCCTCATCGCGGAAGCACTTGGCGATCTGCATATAGCGATCGGTGCCGCCCACCATCAGCAGCTGCTTGAACAGCTGAGGAGACTGAGGAAGCGCATAGAACATGCCCTCATTCACACGGCTGGGAACCAGATAATCTCTGGCGCCTTCCGGTGTGGAACGCACCAGCATCGGTGTTTCTACTTCCGTAAACCCATTCTCATCGAAATAGTCACGGGTGACCTTGGTGATCTTATGACGGAAGGTCAGATTTCTCTGCATTTTCACTTTGCGAAGGTCCAGATAACGATATTTCAGACGAAGATTGTCGTCCACATTATCGTCGTCCTTGACGTAGATCGGCGGTGTATCCGATTCAGAATAGATCACCAGATCCTGTGCCAACACCTCGATATCACCAGTGGGAATGTCCGGATTCTTGGCGGAACGTTCCCGTACGGTTCCCTTGACGCCGATGACGTATTCTCCGCGGAGGCTCTGCGCAAGGTCAAAAACCTCCTGGGGAATGGTATCATCAAATGTGATCTGAACGATTCCGGTCTTGTCGCGAAGATCGACGAAAATGATTCCGCCCAGTCTTCTCTGTTTGGCCACCCATCCGTTCAGGACCACAGATTCATTAACTTCATTCATGCTCAGGACACCACACATGTGGGTCCGTTTAAAAAGCTCTGACATAGTAACGTGCTCCTTGTTGTTTATTTGATCTCGTCCAGGATCTGATCGAAGCTGATCTCTTTCTGTTCGTGCTGATCCATATTCTTGAACTGTACAACGCCGCGAGCCAGCTCATCCTCTCCGATAACGATCGTATATTTCGCATTCAGTCTGGCAGCATACTTGAACTGTCCCTTGACGTTCCTGGCAAGAGTGTCCATCTGTGCGCTGATTCCATTCTGATGCAGTTTTCTCAGAATTCCAAGACCCTTGGCCTTTGCCTCTTCTCCCATGGTAACGATGAAGACGGAAGTCGGTTCCGGTGTGGGGATCTCCACTCCGTTGGCATCCATCAGCATCAGAAGACGCTCGATGCCCAGACCGAATCCTACGCCCGGGATCGGAGGTCCGCCCAGCTCTTCACAAAGGTTATCGTAACGGCCTCCGCCGCAGACGGTTCCCTGTGCGCCGATGCTGTTGGATACGAACTCAAAGGCTGTCTTGGTATAATAATCAAGTCCTCTGACGATTCTGGGGTTAACAACGTAGTCGATACCCATGGCAGTCAGGTTGCTCTTGACTTCTTCGAATGCCTTGCTGCAATCCTCACAGAGGTAGTCCAGCATCTCAGGAGCATCCTTTACGATGGCCTGGTCTTCTGCAGATTTGCAGTCCAGGATACGCATCGGGTTGCGCTCGAAACGATCTTTGCAGGTGTCGCAAAGTTCATCGTAGTGCGGACGCAGGAAATCCTGCAGAGCCTTACGGTAGTTAGCACGGCAGACAGGACATCCAACACTGTTGATCTCCAGGACGGTATCGCGGATACCCATTTCTTCCAGGAAATCGTGTCCGATGCAGATGACGTCAGTATCCGCCATCATGTTCGGAGTACCGAAAATCTCCACACCAAACTGATGGAACTCACGGAGACGTCCGGACTGTGGCTTCTCGTAACGGAAGCACGGTGTAACATAGTAGATCTTGGTGGGCTGAACTTCTGCATAGATCTTATGCTCAACAAAAGCTCTCACTGCAGGAGAGGTCCCTTCCGGTTTGAGGGTCAGGCTTCTGCCGCCGTGATCGTTGAAGGTGTACATTTCCTTCTGAACGATGTCGGTGGTATCCCCTACTCCGCGGTTGATCAGTTCAGTATGCTCAAAAACCGGAGTGCGGATCTCACGATATCCGTAGCGGTCGCAGATCTCGGCGAACTTCTTCTCAACGTAGTGCCATCTGTAAACCTGTTCTGGCAGTACATCTTTTGTGCCTTTCGGCGCATTGGTCAACATAGTTTTACCTCCATAATTTATTTTCTTTTCTCAAAAGCATTTCGTCGATGCGTTTGATATATTCCTGGTAGTTTGTCACATTGGGGACTCGTTCCAGACGGTTGGTCTCCGGATAGTATCTCTTGGAGATCCCTCCGGCCCCCAGTGCGACGATGGTCTGGTGCTCATCCATAATACGGATGTTATATAAACCTTCCGTTCCGGGAAGGCAATAGCCTGTATTCTCGTAATAACCCGCCATATGCTTCTGACGATACAGATAATAGGGTCGGAAGCCCTTCTCCTGCAGGCAATCCCTGCTGTGTCTCAGCATGGCTCCCACCGTATCCGCTACCTTATAATGATAACTCTGATCGATGTCCTTCAGCCGGGAAGCACGTTTGACGGCAAGGGTGTGGACAGTCACATTGCTTGCGCCAAGGTCCAGAACCTTCGCAAGAGTGTCGGCAAAGTCCTCCGGGATCTCCCCGGGCAGCCCTGCGATCAGGTCTGCGTTGATTACCGGAAACTGTCGCTCCTCAGCGATCCGGAATGCCGAGACAATGTCCTCGGGACTGTGGCTTCTGCCGATGGCGTCCAGTGTCTTCTGCTGCATGGATTGGGGATTGATGCTGATCCGGGAAACCCCGGCATCCTTCATCACGTCCAGCTTGTCTCCGGTGATGGTATCCGGCCTTCCGGCCTCCACCGTAAACTCTCTGACCCGGGTGAAGTCAAAGGCATCCCTGGTCTCGGACAGAAGCAGCTTGAGCTGTTCTGCTGTAAGGGTCGTGGGCGTTCCCCCTCCGATATAAACCGATTCTGCATACTGCCCTGTTTCAGCAAGCCTCTTGCCGCAGACACGGATCTCATGGATCAGTGCGGGCAGATACCTCTCAATCTCCGAGTCCGGCACCTGATTGGATGCGAATGAACAATATACGCACCTGGTGGGACAGAACGGGATTCCGATATAGATCCCCACGGAATCTTCATGAGCTTCACCAAAGGTATCGATCTGGTAAGCATAGGTGTCCGTGATGAGGTCCGCCTTCTCCCTGGTCAGTCGGTAGCTTCCGGTCAGTGTGTCCAGCAACTGAGACCTGGTCATAGTCTTGCCAAGTTCTCCCGCCAGCTTCACAGGTCTGACTCCAGTCAGGATCCCCCAGTCCGGCCTCTTCCCTGTCAGGTCACAGAGTACGTCGAACATCTCCTGTTTGATGATGTCCTTATCCTGCGCCCCCTGCAGATTAAAATGAAGAGCCTTGTCAAACCGGAAACCGTCATCCGGCACCAGTTCGTAGGTGTCG
>CAMOGZ010000011.1 GCA_946614405.1 uncultured Eubacterium sp.
TGCGACATGCAGGATCTTTTATATTGGAGAAATCAATCGAACTTGGTGCGCGATCGTTGAATCTCCATTTCTTGATTGTCCACAAAACGGAGACACGTCACATAATCCAGATTTCCATCTTTGAATTGTCCACAGAGGAGGGGACACTTCAGACGGCAATTACCAGCAAATCCAATTTCATTTTCATTTCTGGTGATTTTTCACCAATATTTAAAATGAAACCCGTTTTTCTGGTGAAAATACAGTGGTTTGAGCGCTCTGATGCCGTCATTAATGAACTGTGCGTTCATTAATAGCAGCTGAAAACGGGATTTCTCACCAGTATTTTGAGTTTCATTTGCGATTCTGGTGATTTTTCACCAGAATCAAAACTAAATGTCGGATTACTGGTAATCGCCAGAAGGTGCCGACTTGACCGCAAGAGCGGGGCAACGGCTCCTGCGCCGAGAACGTCACGGACAAGCGCCGCCCGGGGCCTGGTGGGTGGGCCCGCGGCGCTGCATGTGCGACTCGGAACTGCTTGCGGTCGCGGCACGTGCCATGGCAGGAGCGCTCTACATGCTGCGAGGACCAGCGACGACATAGTCTGTGCCTCCCCGCGAAGGGAGACCCTCCTACATCATATTATCCATCCGCCGGATCTTCCTCGTGGTGGTCCGGACGAAGTCTTCTTTCCGCACGATGACTTCGCGGATGCGCTTGTAGACGGCCATGTCCTGGTTCATCTCCTGGATGGTCTTCTTCAGGAGGCTCTCCACCTCTTCATCGGAGGGCTCGTGGCCCAGGGCCTCCCGGATGTTTTCCATCTGGGGCAGGATCTGGACGCCCACGATTTCTTCCCCGTCCTTCTTGTAGGGGAAGACCATGGACTCGTCGATGTAGGGGCTGGTGTTGATGAAATCTTCGATTTCTTCGGGGTAGACGTTCTCGCCGGTCTTGGTGACGATGATGTTCTTCTTGCGGCCGGTGAGGTAGAGCCAGCCGTCGGGATCGATGAATCCCAGGTCGCCGGTGTGCATCCAGCCGCCTTCTTCCATCACTTCCGCCGTCTCTTCCGGCATATTGTAATAGCCCATCATCACATTGGGACCGCGGAACAGCACTTCGCCAATGCCGCTCTCATCGGGATCCACGATCTCGATCTCGCCGGTCATGACGGTGGTTCCCACGGAGCCCGCCTTCTTATACCGCTCTCTGGGGGCGCTCATGGGAGTCCCGGAGATCAGGGGCGTGCATTCCGTCATGCCGTAGCCCTGCAGCACTGTGATGCCGAAATCCTCAAAGGCACGGAACACGGTGGGATGCAGCGCAGCCGCGCCGGTGATCACGACCCGGAGCTCTCCGCCCAGTTCGTCCAGTACAGACTTGAAGAGCTTGCGGCGCACATCGATGCCCAGTGAACGGAGCTTCTTGCTGGCGCCCATGGCCATGTTGAAGACCCGCTCTTTGCCTTCCTTCTGGATCCCCTTCTGGATCCGTCCGTAGATCATCTCCAGTACCCGGGGCACCACGATGATATAGGTATTCTTGGCTTCCTTCATGTTCTGGGAGATGTACTTCATTCCCTCGCAGAAGGCGGTGCTGGCGCCGCGGTAGATCACCAGCAGCATGCCCAGGGTGCACTCATAGGTGTGGTGAATGGGCAGCAGGGACAAAGTCTTGTCGTCTTCGTGGACATTGCAGATCCGGCAGACGTCCATGATGTTGGTGGTGATATTCCTGTGACAAAGCATAACTCCCTTGGGATTTCCGGTGGTACCGGATGTGAACAGGATCACTGCCAGCTTGTCCGGATCCACCTCCGCATCCAGGAAGGTGCGGTCCCCTGCAGCAAGCATCTCATCTCCTTCTGCCAGAAGGTCGCGCCAAAGCAGGACCTCCGCATCCGGAACCAGGGCCTGGAACTTGGCGATGTCCTTGATCCCCGTCTGGGGCTTCTCGTCCTCGGTGATCCGGTCTCCGTAGAACTCCATGACCACCAGAGTCTTGATCTCCGGCAGTCCCGCCAGTTTCTTGCACTCTGCTTTGGTGCAGAAGATGATATCCGTTCCGGCAGCCCGCATCAGGTTTCCGATCTCCGGTCCCGATAATTCTTTGTCGATGGGGACCACTATGCCGATGCCGTTGATCACCGACAGATAGGAGACGATCCATTCGTAGCATCCCTGGCCCATGACTGCCACCGGTTTGCCGGCAAGGCCCATGGATGCGAGTTTGGTTCCCAGGGCGTTGACATCGTGAGCAAGCAGCGGATAATGGATGGGCAGATACTCGCCGCCCCGGACCTTCTTCACCCAGAAAACCGGATTCTTCGGGTACAGCTCCACACTCCCTGCCAGCATATCCTTCAGTGTCACGATCTCCCGGATATCCTTATACCAGTACTTGTCAAAATTTTGTTTCATACCTCTCTCCGTTCTTTTATCTATTCACTCCTGGTCTGTACGCTGACGGTCGGTCCGGTGATGCCGGCAGCGCCCAGGGCTGTTACCACATTCTCACAAAGGTCAAAGTACACATCCCAGTAATCCTCGTTCTTCACCCACGCTCTGAGGGTGAAGGTCATGGCGGTGTCTGTAGCGCCACTGATCCGGGCAAATGGTGCAGGGTCCGTCAGGATCTTGCCGCACTTCTGCATTTCCTCCAGCATGATCTCCTGGATCTTGCTGATATCCTGACCGTGGCCGCAGTTGAAGTCGATGTCCACCCGGCGCAGCGGCTCACGGGAATAGTTGGTCACGTTGGAATTCATCAGAGTCCCGTTGGGGATGGTGACGTACTTGTTATCGATGGTCAGAAGTTCCGTATAGAACATGGCGATGGCCTTCACCGTGCCCGATTCACCTGCGGCGTCAATATAGTCACCGACACTGAAGGGTCGGAAGATCATCAGCATGATGCCTCCGGCAAGATTCCCCAGTGCCCCCTGCATGGCCATACCCACAGCCACGCCGGCGGAGGCAAGCACCGTGATCACAGATGCCATGGGAACGCCCAGCACGCTGATAATGGAGATCACCAGGACGATGTACAGCACTATGCGGGCCGCATTGGACAGAAATGTCCGCAGTGTGGGGTCCATCTTCTCCGTCAGCTTGGATTTCTCAATGAATTTCAGGATCCTCCCGATGATGATCTTACCAACGATGTAGATAATGATGGCAAGCAGGATCTTGCTTCCGGCTTCGGTACAAATATCGATCAGCTTATTCAACATAGCTTCCATATTGACCTCCTAACGTAAACTTGTTTAACCTTTTGCCATTATTATACAAATAACCATACAAAAAAGCAACCACGCGCAGGAATGCCTGCGCGCGACCGCTTATGTTGTGTTATATTCCTCAGAGTCTCCCCAGGATCTCTACCTCCATGCCTGCCGATGCAAAGCAGGAACAGATCTCCTGAAGATGCTCCTCCGTGGGGGGCTGGAATGGGATCGCTTCCTGTCCGAGATTTCGGTTCTTGGCTGCGCCAAGATCATGGTAAGGAAGCAGGGTCAGATGCTTTAGTCCCAGTTCCCGGTATAGCTCCGCCGTTCGGCGGATCATTTCCTCTCCGTCATTCACACCCCGGATCAAAGGCATCCTCATCCAGAGCTTGCTCCGGGTCTTTTCTTCTTTCGCAAGCCTTCTCAGGTTCGCCAGGACCGGCTCATTGCTGACCCCTGTATATTCCCGGTGGATGTCATCGTCGATGGATTTCATGTCATACAGCACGTGAGTAACAGCGTCTTTCTCCGCCAGCCGGCAAAGGATGTCTCCATCGCCGTACCCGGAGGTGTCCAGGCAGACGCCGATCTGGCTTTGTTCGGCAAGGTCCACCAGGGCCTCCACAAAGTCCGGGCGGGCCAGCAGCTCTCCACCGCTGATGGTCATGCCGCCTCCGGTCTCCTTGTAAAACCCGGCATCCTGGCTGACCTCGTACATCACCTCTTCCGGGGTCATCTCCTTCGCCACGGCCTTCAGCGCTCCGGCATAGCAGAACCGGGTGCACTCCATGCAGAGATCGCACTTCTCCCGGTCGATCCGGATCCGTCCCTCTTCATCCGGCGCCGCCGCCTTCTGCGGGCAGTGGCTGATGCAGTAGCCGCAGTGGATGCAGCTGTTTGGCATCTCGATGATCTGCTGGGCAAAGTCGATGAGCTCCGGGTTATGGCACCACTGGCAGTGCAGCGGGCAGCCCTTCAGGAAAACCGTGGTCCGGATCCCCGGCCCGTCCTCCGTCGAAAACTTCTGTATATGTCCTACGAGTGCTTTCATTATTCTGGTCTTTCGTAATGGGGCGTTCTGTAAATGATGGTGTCCTGAGCGCTCTTATCCAGCTCCGTGAAGTAAGCCATGTATCCGGCGACGCGGACCATCAGGCCTTTGTACTTCTCGGGGTGCTTCTGGGCGTCCTTCAGAGTCTTATTATCCACGACATTGATCTGGATGTGCTCGCCGCCGTGTTTGAAGTAGGTCTTGATCACGCCTTCGATGCTGGCAAGTCCCTTCTCTCCTTCGACACCCTTGGGGTCGAATCTCAGATTGAACAAAGCCCCGTCGTGGAAGGCTTCCTGACCCATGGAGGCAACGGACTTCACCGTCGCCGTCGGACCGCTGACGTCTCTTCCCATCATCGGGGAAGCATTGTCGCAGAAGGGCTCTCCCGCCAGACGTCCGTCCGGGGTGGCGCCGCAGGCCATGCCGTGGGACACGTTCACGGTCTGGGAGTGGACGTTGAAGGAGTACTTGCCTCCTCTGGCATCGTCCCACTGCTGTACGTTGTCAGCGATGAAGTGCATCATCTCGCGATAGATGCCGTCGACGTATTCATTGTCATTGCCGAATTTCGGCGGTTTGTTGATGAGGAGCTGGCGCATTCTCTCTTCGCCCTCGAAGTTCTTGTCCAGGGCCGAGATCAGCTCATCCATGGTGATATCCTTGTCCCGGAAGACGCAGGTATCGATGGCGGCGATGGAATCCGCCATGTTGGCTGCTCCGGTGATGTACAGACCAGCGGTGGTGTACTTGGCGCCGCCGTGCTGAACGGATCTTCCGCTCTCCACGCAGCCCTTGGTCACCATTCCGGCGAAGATCACCGGGAACCGGGTCATGTGCATGCTCTGCATGATGTTATATCCTTCCCGGATCATCTCATAATGATACAGGATCTGTTTCTTCAGGGCGTCCTTGAATTCCTCGATATCCTTGAACTTTCTCGGGTCACCGGTCTCCAGTCCCATCTGCTTTCCGGTGTCGATGTCGAATCCGTTATGCAGGACGAAGTTCACCATCTTACCCATGTTCACGTATCCGGCATCCGGGGAGCCGTCGGTGCTGCCGCCTCCCGGTCCCGGCTGGATGCATCCCACGATGGTCCAGTCTCTGGCTTCTTCAATGGTACATCCCTTGCCCAGAGCCATCTGCATGGCGGCATTGTCGTTGAAGAATCCCGGGTTGGCCTGTCCGTCCTGGATCATCTCGCATCCCTTGCGGATCAGTGCCTCCGGAGTGCCTTCCCAAACGCGGACTGCCATGACCGGCTGTGTGGTCTTCAGCTGATTGGCCGCCTCCAGGCAGACATAGGACAGCTCGTTGGTGGCGTCTCTGCCATCGGGAGTCTGTCCGCCTACGATGAGGATCTCCCACATGGGATATCCGGCGAAGGACTGGGCATACCAGTGATCTCTTACCTCGAAGACTTCGCAGGCCTTCAGGTAGAAGCACTCCAGCATTTCCAGGGCTTCCTCCTGTGTGATGCGCTTGTCATCGATGACGTCCTTCTTGTAATAGGGCCACATATACTGGTCGAACCGGCCGAATCCATTGGCGGTGGTGCAGACCTCGATGTGGAAATAGACGTGGGCGAACCAGACCATCTGCAGGGCCTGCTGGAAGGTCTGCGGCGGATTCTCCGGAACCACTCTGCAGTTTTCTGCGATGGTCAGAAGCTCCTGCTTTCTCTTCTCGTCGGTGCACTCTGCAGCCTGGCGCTCTGCTTCCTCTGCCATTCTGTGGGCATAAGTGATCAGACCCTGAGACTGGATGATGCAGGCCTGCCAGAAGTTGATCTTCTCCTCATCCAGCTGGCAGCCCGGGATCATGGCGTCGATGTTGGCCTGGCACTCTTCCATATATCCCTTCAGACCGACAGTCAGAAGTTTCTCATGGTCGCAGGTGGTCTCACCGGATACGCCGTTGGTCAGTCCCACGGTGATGATGTCGTCCGCCATGCACTCCACCGTATGCCGGGGCAGTGCGGGCCGGGCGATGTCCTGCATGGCCTTGCCCTCCCAGTAAGGGAGGTACTCCAGGATCAGTTTCTTATCTTCCGGAGAGATATCGTATGGGTCCTTGGTGCGGACCGGGAAGTCCTCCAGTTCCTTCAGATAGAACTGGGTGCTGGACTGGAATTCCGGATGCAGGTTGGCTCCTCTGTATTTATTGGTTGGAGTTCCGACGATCAGCTCATCCTCCATGATCAGTGTCGTCATATGCTCCATGATATAGTTCACCACCTTGGCGCGGAACAGAGGCACCGCGTCACCGGCAAATTTCTGATAGGCTTCTGTGGCCAGCACCAGTCTCTCTGCAGTAATGCAGGGACGAGAGTCCCACAGCTTCTCTCTCATTCTGGAAAGTCTCTCGTTTAACATCTTATCCTCCTTGAATAACAGGGGTATTCTGATCATAATAATCCATTTTTCTTTCATTTTAATTCCATTATCCCGGTCAATCAATAATTGGTTTGCTGTAAAACCCGACCCATTTGTTTAGAAAAAGTGAAAATAATTGGACTATTCGCCAAAAAGTCGGTTATAATGAGGTTAAGAAACAGAAGGAAGGTACATTATTATGCTGTTTGAGAGGATCTCCTATCCTGACGATTTCCCCATCCACATCACCATCGCAGAGATCGACGACTACCCGATCCACTATCACCAGGACATCGAGTTCGTCTGCGTCCTGAAGGGGGAGGTAAAACTGAAGAACGGCTACTGCCACTATGTGCTGAAGGAGGGTGACACCTTCACCAACTCCGGTCATGAGGTCCACAGCCTCGCTTCCACTGGGGAAGAGAATGTGGTGGCCCTGATCCAGATCAGTACCCGCTTCTTCTCCCAGTATTTCCCCGACCTGAGCAAGTCATGCTACCGCACCTACAGCAACAAAGCCCACACGCCCCGTCATGACAATCTCCGGGAGAAGCTATTGCAGATCCTGCTGCGCTACTGCACCAAGAGCTTCAGCTACAAGACAGAGTGCACCTATCTGATGGTGGATACCATCCGGTATCTGGAGAAGTATTTCAACCTCTTCGCCTTTGAGGGGGACATGGTGGTGAACTTCGAGGACGGAAACCCCGTGGCAACGGAGCGCATCAGCCGCATCATCAGCTACATATACCAGCATTATACGGAGAAGATCACCCTGCAGGATCTGTCGGACATGGAGCACCTCAGCACATTTTACCTGTCCCATATCATCAAGAGCTGCACCGGGATGAACTTCCGGGAATTTCTGTGCTTTGCCCGTGTGGAATGGTCGGAGATCGATCTTCTGGACACCAACAAGAAGATCAGCCGCATCGCCCATGACGTGGGATTCTCCACCACCGCATATTATGAGAAATATTTCAAGAAGTGGTTCCGGGAGACGCCTCAGGAGCACCGGGACCGCTGCCAGCCTCTGGTGAAGAGCGACCTTCACCCGGAGGTGATCCGGGAGACGCCGCCCAACAGCGCCATCCGTCTGATCCGGGACACTCTGTCATCCTTCGATGCCCAGAAGAGCAGCACCTCCGTGATCAACAGCCTGAAACTGGAGGTCAACCTGGATGCAGAAGCGGAGATCCTTCGCCACATCGATCCCGAGCTGGAGATCCAGGTGACCTGCGCGGATCTGCGGGCGCTGAACTGCCATCTCACGGGACGTCTGCAGGATCTCCATCCTGACATGGTGACGATCCTGGCATCGGATATCGACAAGTCTGCTGAGATAGAGCAGCTGAAACAGACCCTCAGCCGGGCAGGCTTTGTGGTGCGGGTCCAGAACCAGATGCTGCCCCGCCCCACCTTTTCCTATGCCAATGATTCCCTGGCGCTGCCCATCGACCTCTTCAGCAGGAGGATCCACGGGGAAGATTCCCACCTGACCCTGCGCCTCCGGGACTACGGAGACATGGACAGCACCCTGAAGGGAATGCCGGCGCTGCTGACTTCCCGGGGGATCCGGAAGCCCTCCTTCTACGGATATCAGCTTCTGTCCCTGGCCCGGGGCGAGCTCATCGCCTGGGGCAAGCAGTACTGCGTGATCCGGAGACCTTCGACCGCAGGGGAAGTCCCCTCCTTCGTGATGATCGCATACAATGAGAATGACGCCATGCAGAGCATGTGCGTTAATGAGACCACGGCCCACCAGGCCAAGCAGATCCTGAACGATTTCAATGATGAGATCGATCTGAACGTCAGTCTCACTCTGGAGCCCGGAATGTATTCCATCGTCCGGTATTCCATGGGCCGGGAAAAGAACCTCTTTTCCTACGCTGCGGCTCTGGACTTCCGGGAAGAGATGTCCCTGGCCAACCATTTTCCGGAGCTGATCTACACCGAGCCCGACATTGACATCTGCATGGAGGATGTCCGGACCATGATCAACATCCGCTTCGCCATGAAGGGCCCCGGCCTGCAGGTGGCCGTGATCCGGCCGAAAGGAGGTAACCTATGAAGAATTATTCGATCCTTCCCCAAGAGGAAAAGGACGCTCTGGTGGCAAAAGCCAGAGACAAAGGATTTCAGACGGAAACGGACTACGGAAACTGCATCCAGAGTTGTCTCATCGGACTTCGGGAGGCCTTCCCGGACATAGGGATCACCGAGGATATGATCCGTGGAAGCTTCGGCCTGGCAGGAGGCTGCGGGTGCTCCCTTCTGGGGACCTGCGGAGCACTCAGCGGCGCTGCCGTGGCCTTTGCCACCGGCATGGTAGCGGAAATGATCGTAAATGGTGAACTGAAATAGCAGAAAGGACGGAATCTATGAAAGTAGTAGTAATCGGCGGTGTCGCCGGCGGAGCCTCTACGGCAGCCCGCATCCGGCGCCTTGACGAATCCGCAGAGATCATCATGTTTGAGCGGGGCCAGCACGTGTCTTTTTCCAACTGTGCCCTGCCCTACCATCTGGGAGGCGACGTTCCCGACAGCGAGGACCTGATCATGATGGACCCCTGGACTTTCCGCCACTGGCATAACATCGACGCCAGGACCGGCCACGAAGTCCTGGCCATCCACCGGGAAGAAAAGACGGTGGAGGTCCGCTGTCTGGCCGATGGCAGCATCCTGACAGAATCCTATGACAAGCTGGTGCTGGCACCCGGCGCCCATCCCATTCTTCCTGAGAACATCCCCGGGATCCACGGGGATAACGTATATACCGTCCGAAACGTTGCGGACATTCAGCGTCTTTCCGCACGCATCGGCCAGTCCGGCAGCGAGAAGGCGGCCGTCGTGGGAGGCGGATTCATCGGCATCGAGCTGGCGGAGAACCTGCAGAAGGCAGGCTGCGCCGTATCCGTCATCGAAGGCCTGGACCAGATCCTGGCTCCCTTCGATGAGGACATGGTCCAGATCCTTCACAAGGAGCTCATGGACCAGGGCATCGACCTGCACCTTTCCACTACGGTCACGGCCATCGCAGAGGATCACATCCTCACAGAGCACAAAGGCCAGCAGGAGGCGCTTCCGGCAGACCTGGTTGTGATGGCCATCGGCGTTGCACCGGAGACCGCCCTCGCAAAGAAGGCCGGCCTTGCCATCGGAGAGACCGGCGGGATCTGTGTCAACGAGCACTATCAGACCAGCGATCCTGATATCTATGCTGTGGGAGACGCCATCGAGAGCCGGAACCTGCTCACCGGGAAACCCGGTCGTCTGGCCCTGGCGGGCCCGGCACAGCGCCAGGCCCGGGCGGCGGCAGATCACATCTGCGGCGTCCCCAGCTGCAACCGGAACCAATTCATCGGCTCCTCCTGCATCCGGGTCTTCGGGCAGAACGCGGCATCCACCGGCCTCACGGAGAAGGCATGCCGCAATGCAGGGATCTCCTGCGACAGCGTCCTGATCTTCCCGGGAGATAAGGTGGGGATCATGCCGGACAGCCATTACATGGCATTCAAGCTGATCTTCGAAGTCCCCTCCGGAAGAGTCCTGGGGGCCCAGGCCATCGGACAGGGCGATGTCACCAGAAGAGTGGACGTCATCGCGACCCTGATCCTGCAGAAGGGGACCGTGGACGACGTGAAGGAGCTGGAGCTCTGCTACTCCCCGGTCTTCGGAACGGCGAAGGATGTCACGAACCTGGCAGGGCTTGTGGCGGGCAACATCCTGGACGGCACCTTCCGTCAGGTCCATGTGGATCAGGTCCGCAGCCTGGTGGAAAGCGGCGCCTGCATCATCGATGTCCGCGAAGAAGGAGAATATGAAAACGGCCATCTGAGAACCTCCGTGAACATCCCTCTGAGCCAGCTTCGGGAGCGGCTCTCTGAGATCCCACGGGATGTCCCGGTCTATCTCCACTGCCGCTCCAGCCAGAGAAGCTACTATGCGACGAAGGCTCTGATGGGACACGGCTTCGACAATGTCTTCAACATCAGCGGCTCCTTCCTGGGGATCTCCCTTTATGAGTATTACCGGGACAAGACCGAAGGCCGGGAGCCCATCGTTACAGAATATAACTTTAGATGATGACATGGATGACGACGACCGATAAGGTCTCAGAATATGGCTCACAGCAAAGCCCGGTCTTTTATCATAAAGACCCGGGCTTTCTTTTTCAAAAGAATAATGTAATGTTCCCACTTTTATGGTAAAATCTTTATATATTGAAGAGTGAGTAATAATGATAGGAAGACTGATATGAAAGAGAAGCAACCATTTGAGAAAAATACCAAAGTCCTCCCCATCACCATCACAGCTATCCTGGTGCTCGTGGTGGTCCTGATCATGGGGACCTGGTGGACCGGCCGGAATGCGGAACGTTCCACCCAGGAGGCGGTCCGTTCCGTCAGCCTTTTGTATCTGAATGAGCTGGCAGGGCGGCGCGAGCAGGTCATCGCGACCACCCTTAAGAATAATATCCGGGACGTGTGGACAGGCGTCGATACCATCACAGAGGAAGACCTCAGTGACAAAGAGCATCTGGAGGCATTCCAGAAGCGCCTGAAGAAGCTCTACAATCTGGAGCGGTTTGCCTTTGTCGATACCAACGGCCTGATCTATACCTCCACGGGAACGCAGAAGAATATCGATGAGTATGCCTTCGACTACAAGTCCCTTTCGGCGCCGGATATCTCCATCCATAGTCTGGAGAAGGGCGTCAAGAAGATCGTCATCGCCATTCCCCTGAAACGTGTCTATTTCAACGGCAAAAGGCTCTCAGTCTGTTTCATGGAAATGGACATGAACACGATGCTTCAGGGGATCTCTCTGGAGCCGAATACCAAGGGCACCACATTCTGCAACTTGTACACAACGGACGGCACGGCGCTGACCAACGTAGTCCTGGGCGGACTTGCAAGTGAGGATAATCTGCTGAGCGCTATGAACCAGGCGGATTATGAGGATAGTTACAGTTACGAGCGGTTCAGTTCCGACTTCCGGAATGCCCGGGAAGGCTTCGTCTCCTTCACCTATCATGGGATCCAGGAGACACTCTACTATGTCCCTGTAGACGGAACCGACTGGGTCCTGACCTATCTGATCCGGGAAAGCGTCATTACCGACCAGATCGGTTCCGTCACCCGGAATATGGTCCGCCGGAGTCTGCTTCAGACTGCCCTTACTGCTCTGGTCCTCTTCCTCATGTTCTGGATCATCATCATGCAGCTCCGTCGCACCTCCAGGCTTGTTCTGGAGCAGGAGACATCCGAAGCTGCGAACAAAGCCAAGCAGGAAGAGCTTGAACAGCGCCTGGTCCTTCAGGAACAACTTCTGGAGCAGGAAAAGAAACGAGCGCAGCAGGACAGCATGATCACCGCACTGGCCTCCGACTACCGCAGCGTCTACTTTGTGGACCTGGATACGGACAAGGGGATCTGCTTCCGCGCTGATGGTGACTGGCCGGGCTCTCTTGCGGAAGGACAGGACTTCCATTATCTGGAGACCTTCCGCCAGTATGCCGAGAAATATGTGGACGAAAGTTACCGCGAGGAATTTCTCCAGTTTATCCAGCCGGAGAACATCCGCAGCCATCTCCGTGAAAGCAGCGTCATCACCCTCCGCTATCTCCTTCACAAAAGTGACAAGGACTACTATGAAATGCTGCGTATGGCGGACGTGAATGAAGAAGACAGCAAGGACCACGTCGTAAATGCGGTGGGCGTCAGTTTCTCCGATGTTGACAGTGAAACACGGGAATCCATGGCCAAGAATCAGGTCCTCAGTGAGGCGCTGACGGCCGCAGAGGATGCGAACCGCGCCAAGACGGCCTTCCTCTCCAACATGAGCCATGAGATCCGTACCCCGATGAACGCCATCATCGGACTGGACAGCATCGCCCTGAACGACCCGACTCTGTCCGATGCCACACGGGGCCATCTGGAGAAGATCGGAAGCTCCGCACAGCATCTGCTCACTCTGATCAACGATATTCTGGACATGTCCCGGATCGAATCCGGACGCATGGTCCTTAGAAATGAAGAATTCTCCCTTTCACAGCTTCTGGAGCAGATCAACACTCTGGTCAGCGGACAGTGCAATGACAAGGGACTGCATTTCAACTGCCATATCAACGGCGACATCGATGAATTCTTCATTGGAGATGAGATGAAGATCCGTCAGATCATCATCAATATTCTCAGTAATGCCGTGAAATTCACTCCGGAAGGCGGCAACGTGGACTTCACAGTGGAGCGCACCGCTCATTTCGAGCATCGGTCCACCCTGCGGTTCACCATACGCGATACCGGAATCGGCATGGAGGAGTCCTTCCTTGACCGGATCTTTGATTCCTTCAGTCAGGAAGATTCTTCTGCCACGAATAAATACGGAAGCTCAGGCCTGGGCATGGCCATCACCAAGAGTCTGGTGGATATGATGAACGGCACCATCGACGTCCAGAGCAAGAAGGGCGCCGGAACCACCTTCACCGTCACCCTGACTCTGATGGATGCAGAGAAGAGCGGATTTGAGGAAGAAATTGCCGAGCTTCGCCCGAAGGAAATGAAGGTCCTCATCGTCGATGACGACCCGGTCGCCTGCGAGCACGCAAAACTCGTTCTGGAGAAGGTGGGCATCGCATCCGACACCGTGCTTTCCGGCGAGGAAGCCATTTCTCTGGTCCAGCTGCACCACGCCCGCCGCGATCCTTATAACCTGATCCTGGTGGACTGGAAGATGCCCGGACTGGACGGCGTGGAGACCACCCGTGAGATCCGCTCCATCGTGGGCCATGAATCCGCCATCATCATCCTTACCGCCTACCGCTGGGATGAGATCCTGGAAGAAGCCACGGAAGCCGGTGTCGACAGCTTCCTTTCCAAGCCGCTGTTTGCATCCAACATAATGGAGGAATTCCAGCGTGCTCTGAAACGCAAGACAGCCGCCGTCAAAGAATCGAAGCCTGAGACCGATCTCACCGGATGCCGCATACTTCTTGCCGAAGACGTGCCCATCAACGCCGAGATCATCGTCATGGTCCTGTCCATGCGGGAGATCCAGGTGGATCACGCCGAAAACGGCAAGATTGCCGTGGACATGTTCAAAGAACACCCGGAGAACTACTACGACGCGATCCTGATGGATATGCGGATGCCGGAAATGGACGGCCTCACCGCCACCAAGACGATCCGCGCTCTGGACCGGCCGGATGCCGCCAGCATCCCCATCATCGCCCTCACCGCAAACGCCTTCGACGAAGACGTCCAGCGGAGTCTGCAGGCGGGACTAAACGCCCACCTCAGCAAGCCCGTCGAGCCGGATAACCTCTTCGCGACATTAGAGGAACTGATCGACAGATAAATAACTGGTGCTGATACGCAGATCAGCTTATTCTGCAGTAAAAAACTGCCGCGTGGGTCTCACGCGGCAGTTTTTCGTTAACGAATTCAGATATTCAGCAGTTCGCTGTATGCGGCGAGGGCGCCGTCGGTTTCGTGGGCGAGGACTTTTTTGGCGAGGACTTTGCCCAGCTGTACGCCTTCCTGGTCGAAGCTGTTCAGATTCCAGAGGAATCCCTGGAACATGATTTTGTTCTCGAAGTGGGACAGCAGTGCGCCCATTGCCTCGGGATCCAGCTGTTCGCCGATGATGATGCTGGAGGGCCGGCCGCCGTCGAACTGTTTGTTGGGGTTCTCATCGTCTTTGCCGCAGGCGAAGGCAACGATCTGGGCAGCTACGTTGGCATCCAGTTTCTGCTGGCTGGTGCTGTCCTGGATCACTACGTCCTTGCCGGTCTGGTTCTGACGGAATCCCACGAACTGGAGAGGAACGATGTCCTTTCCCTGATGGAGCAGCTGATAGAAGGAATGCTGTCCGTTGGTGCCCGGCTCGCCGAAGAGCACCGGTCCTGTGGGGTAATCCACCGGCTCGCCGAAGCGGTTGACGGATTTGCCGTTGGATTCCATATCTGCCTGCTGCAGGTGTGCCGGGAAGCGGCTCAGTGCCTGGGAATAAGGCAGTACTGCAGTGGCTTCATATCCCAGAATATTTCTCTCATATACGCCGATCAGGGCGTCGGTCATGGCTGCATTGTCGCACATGTCCGGGCAGGCTGCCTTCTTATCCCCTTCTGCCGCGCCGGCCAGGAACCGGTCGAAGATCTCTGGTCCGAATGCCAGAGACAGGACCGCTCCGCCAACGGCAGAGGAAGAAGAATAACGACCGCCAATATAATCATCCATGAAGAATGCGTCCAGATAGCCTTCGTTGCCTGCCAGCGGAGATGTCTCGCTGGTTACGGCGATCATATGTTTTGACGGATCAAGACCCGCTTCTACCAGAGCGTTCTTGACGAAAGACTCATTTGTCAGTGTTTCCAGAGTCGTACCGGACTTGGATACCAGAACAAAGATGGAATGCGCAACATCGACATTGCTGAGCACGCCTGCCGCGTCAT
>CAMOGZ010000012.1 GCA_946614405.1 uncultured Eubacterium sp.
GTTGCCGGAAAGAAATACTTTGTTACATAACTGCAACAGATTGGGAGGATAGTATTATGAAATTTGCATTTGTAGGAACTGGAATGATTGGATCCGGACTGGCTGTTAATGCTGCTATGCGTGGACAGGATGTGGTCCTGTATGACGTAGTTGAGACTGAGAAGGTCAAGGGTACTGTTCGCAAGGTGCTGGACATCCTGGTAGAGGCCGGTGCTATGGATCAGGCCAAGGCTGATGAGACCATCGCAAGCATGGGATTCACTCAGGATCTTGCTGAAGCCGTTACCGGAGCAGACTTTGTTCAGGAATGCGTTCCCGAAAGACTGGAACTGAAGCAGTCCACATATCGTCAGATCCAGGAGATCTGCGGAGACAAGGTCGTTATCGCAAGTTCCACCAGCGGAATGTTCCCATCTGCTCTTTCCGAAGGAGCACTCTATCCTCAGAATATCATCGTTGGACATCCATATAACCCGTCTTACCTGCTGCCGCTCATCGAGATCTGCGGACCGCAGGCTTCTCAGGAGACCATCGACAAGGCCATCGAGGCTTACAAGGCTATGGGCAAAGAGCCTGTCGTCTGCAAGAAGGAAGTCACCGGCTTCATCGTAAACAGCCTCTCCTGGGGCGTTCTGGATGACGGAATCCAGAAGGTTCTGGACGGTGTCTGCGACGTAGAAGACGTGGACAAGGCTATCATGTACGGCCCGGGAATGCGTATGGCCATCACCGGTCAGCTGCTGACCATGTCCATGGGAGTTCAGGGTGGATTCCGTGTCATGGCTGAGAAATACGGTGCAACTGCTGCTCGTCGTCCGGAGCAGATCCCTCACTATCCGGAAATCGAGGACGGCGTGGAAGCTGAGATCGCAAACCGCACCGAGCAGCAGGGACAGGATCTGGACGCCATCACCAAGTTCCGTGACAAGGCATTCGTTGAGATCCTGAAACTCCAGGGAAAACTCTAATCAAAACAGAAACCCATAATAATAATACCTATAAACAATAAACGACCGAAAGAGCGGTTTATGGCAGACTCAGCAATCTGTCATAAGCCGCTCTTTTGAATTGTCACCCTGAAGTGCGCGTGGCGGGTTGACAAAAGTGAGGGATGTTGTTATGATTCTATTGTTGAGGAGGGATATGGATGAGACCGATTCGGAAATTAACAGAGGAAGTTATTCACGGAAGAAAACTGAGAACGATAGAAGAATGCAGCATCTTACTGACCAGCGATCTTGCAGAGCTGATGGAAGGAGCGGATGAGATCCGCAGAAGGCTCTGCGGAGACAAGGCGGATCTGTGTTCTATTATTAACGGCAGGTCCGGACGCTGCTCCGAGGACTGCAAATTCTGCGCCCAGTCCAAGTGCAATCACACCGGAGTCATGGAGTATGACTTTGTGCCCCTGGAGACTATAGTGGAGGACTGTGGACGCTATGACCGCCTCGGGGTGGACCGCTACTCCGTGGTCACAGCAGGAAGAGGCCTGGGGGGAGAGGAGCTTGCGAAGGCCGTGGAGGCCTATGCCACCCTGCACAGGACATACCCGGAGATGAAACTCTGCGGATCCCATGGTTTCATGAGCGAAGAGGGATTCCGGATGCTGAAGGAAGCCGGCGTGGACGTGGTCCACTGCAACATAGAGACATCCCGGGAATATTTCCCCCAGATCTGCACCACCCATAAGTTCGAAGAGAAGCTGGAGAACATCCGGAGGGCCAAGGCGGCGGGGCTGGACATCTGCTGCGGCGGCATCATCGGCATGGGAGAAAGCTGGGAGGACCGGATCAGCATGGCAGTGACCATCGCAGAGATCGGAGCGGTCTCCGTTCCCCTGAACGTGCTGGTGCCCATCCCCGGAACCCCCATGGAATCCATGGAGCTGATGAAGGAAGAGGACATCCTGCGGACCGTGGCTTTGTTCCGGTTCATCGTGCCCCAGGCCAAGATCCGCATCGCAGCGGGACGGTCCCGATTCGAAGACGGAGGCGCGGAGCTTTTCCGTGCAGGGGCCAATGCCACCATCACCGGCGATATGCTGACGACGGTGGGGAACAATACGAAGGAAGACAGGACCATGCTGAAGGATATGGGCTACCGGCTGCGTCCTGAGAAGAAGAGGGAATAAGCATATGGCAAGGAATAAGACTGCTGAACTGACGACCACGGCGCTGATGACAGCTCTGATCTGCATCATGGGACCGTTGGCGCTGCCCATCGGGCCGGTGCCGGTCTCCCTGACCAATCTGGCCATCTACATCACCCTCTATGCCATTGGCACCAAGAAGGGCCTGGTGGCTTATGTGATCTATCTGCTCCTTGGCATCGCCGGGCTGCCGATCTTCTCGGGGTTCATGGGGGGACCGCAGAAGATCGTGGGGCCCACGGGAGGATACCTGGTGGGGTTCATCCTCATGATCCTGGTGGCAGGGTGGTTCATCGACAAGGATTATAAGAACAAAGTCTGGTGCATCGCAGGCATGATAATCGGGACGGCTCTGGCCTACCTTCTGGGAACACTGTGGCTCGCCTGGTCTGCCGGAATGGGGATCCAGGCCGCTGTCATGGCCGGGGTAGCGCCCTTCGTCCTGGAGGATCTGGTGAAGATCGTGGCAGCATCCGTCGTGGGGGCCATACTCCGTGAGAGACTGGAGAAAGCAGGACTTCGATAAGAATTGAAAAAAGAAATGAAAAACGGACCCGGAGGAGAAGCGTTCACAGGTCCGTTTTTGATATGATTGACTGTCTTTTTCGATTATGCAAGAATGGTCGTAATCAGTGTGGCAAACCCCATAACAGCTGCGAATACGACGATGCTTACCATTCCACTCATTGTTGCGTTAATTCTCATTTTGTTTACCTCCTGTTTATTTCTAATTTATTTTTTGTCTTGTTTCTTTCGACAATCATAATGTAACACAGCCCGAACATTTTGTAAAATTAATGATAAATATAATGATTATAAATATGATTTATAGTTAGTTCCTATATACTATGTTAGAATGAACACGTAAGAATGAAGGAGGATGGACCATTGCTGCATGTGATTCTTGCGTTTCTGCCTCTGACGGTACTGATCGTCTCGGCGCTGATCACCAGGAAGATGGCGGAGCCCATGATCGGATCGACTCTGCTGGCTTTGCTGATCCTGCATAAACAGAATATCCTCAGCGGAACCATAGAGAGTATCTATGGGGCTTTGACGAACTCTTCTTACCAGTTTGTGATACTGATCCTTCTGGGCTTTGGCGGCATGATCAAGGCGTTCCAGGAATCCGGAAGTCTGGTGGGCTTTGGAAACTGGATCTCCCGGTATGCCTCGGGACCGAGAAAGCCGCTGATTTTGGGGTGGCTGATGGGATTCGTGATGTTTGCGGACGATTATCTTTGTACCATGACCACCACCATCTCTCTGAGAGAGACCACGGACCGCAACGGGATCCCCCGGGAGCACCTGGCATATCAGACCAATTCCGAGGCCTCCTGCATCTGTGTTCTGATCCCATTTTCCAGCTGGACGGCCTTCACTATAGGCCTTCTGTCGGAATACGACCTGAATTTCGGTGACTATGTCCGTGCCATTCCCTTTATGTTTTATCCCATCCTGATGGTGGCACTGTGCCTGCTGGTGGCTCTGGGGCTCTTTCCCCGCATCGGCGTGCTGAAGGAGGCCTACAAGAGAGTGGAGCAGGGAGGCTCTACCGAGTCCGGGGAAGAGCTGGGCCAGTCTCTGGTGAGCCTGGATTCCAGCGGGGACTATGAGCCATCCTCGCCGGTGAATCTGATCCTTCCTCTGGTAGTCATGATCATCGGGGTCATGATCTTCGACAAAGACCTGATCCATGGCATGTATCTTGCGATTTTCTGCCAGTTCATTCTGTACGTGGGCCAGAGAAGACTTACGGTGGCGGAATTCTTCGAGGATTTCTTTGAAGGAGCGCGGTCCATGATCGCGCTGCTTATCGTGGTATGCTTCGGATTCATGCTGACAGCGGCAAATGAGCAGCTGGGGCTTTTTGATATCCTGATCGGAAGTGTGGGGAAGGCCATGCCGGTGTGGATGCTTCCGGCGGTGGTCTTTGTGCTGGCGGGGTTCACCACCTTTGCCACCAGCGGATGCTGGCTGATGCAGATCATCTCGATCCCCATCTTCATGCCTCTGGCGATGGCGGGAGGACTTCCTCTGATCTATGTGGTGGCACCCCTGATGAGTGGAGTGACCCTGGGATACGGGACCTGCTTCTACGCGGATTCCATGTTCATGACCGCGGCGGGGACCGGTGTTTCCAACCTTCGGATCGTGCATACAACCATGCCTTACGCCCTCCTGGTTTCGGCGGTGGCTTTGGCGGGATATCTTCTGCTGGGGGTACTGGGAACGGCATGAGTTGGACAAAATATAGAATTTTTCTGATAAAACATAAAATATAAACAAAATTTCACAACAATACTTATAACAAAACTTTCCATATTAGTACATAATTATACAAGGAGGTATTATTCGCAAGAGTTTATGGGAGGTTTTTTGTTATGAGCGAAAAGAGAGCCACGCGGCTTCCAAGTAAATTTGAAGCCGTCATCCCGATCATAGTCCTTCTGGGACTGATGATCTGTAACTACGTTATGGGATGGGGACAGGATCCTCATATCCCGGTACTGCTTGCTGCAATTGCAGCATGTTTCGTCGGCGCTCGCTGCGGAGTGAAATATCAGGAACTGATCGCAGCAGCTATCGACTCTATCAGCCAGTCCTTCGAGGCATTCTTCATCCTGATGTTCGTAGGATGTCTGGTAGGATCTTTCGAGTGGTGCGGAACCATTCCGGCACTGGTATATTACGGACTGAAGTTGTTCACACCGACCATCTTCCTGCCGGCAGTCTGCCTGCTGTGCACCATCGTCGGTCTGTCCCTGGGTTCGTCCTACACCGTATCGGCAACACTGGGTATCGCATTCATGACCATTGGTCAGACCATGGGCGTCAATCCGGCCCTGATCGCTGGAGCCGTTCTGTCTGGTGCCTGCACAGGAGACAAGTTCTCCCCGCTGTCTGACTCCACCAACCTGGCGGCAGCATCCGCTCAGACGGATCTGTTCGACCACATCCGTGCTATGATCGGAACCACATTCCCGGCATTCATTATTGCATTCATCGGATACTGTGTCATCGCAGTCTTTGGTGAGAGCGGTGAATATGATCCGACTCTGGTAAACGGACTGGAAGAAGGAATCATCAACACATTCGATTACATGAGCCCGGTTCTGCTTCTGCCGATCCTGGTCATCATCATTGTAGCGGTGATCAAGGTACCTGGCGTACCGGGAGTACTGCTGGTATCCGCAGTTGGTTGTATCTTTGCTGTCCTGTTCCAGGGCGCATCCTTCTCTGACTGCATCACAATGGTCCACTACGGATTCGAAGCTGAGACCGGTGATGAGCTGGCAGATGCACTGCTGAACAGAGGCGGAATGGACTCCATGATGTGGACCATCAACATGGCGTTGATCGCTATCGGATTCGGTGGAATCTACAGCCGTATCGGTGCTGTAGAGACACTGCTGGGCGGCATGATCCGTTCCATCAAGACTCCGTTCCAGATGGTAGCTGCAACACTGCTCACCGCAATGTTCTGCATCCTGACCATGTGCGACCAGTACCTGGGACTGATCATTCCGGCTTCTATGTACAAAGAGAAATACGACGAGATGGGACTTGCCAGAAACCTGCTGTCCAGATGCCAGGAAGACGGCGGAACCCTGTTCTCACCACTGGTACCTTGGTCCTCCTGCGGAGCTTATCACTCCAGCATGCTGGGCGTAGGAACCCTGTCCTACCTGCCGTTCTGCTTCACCAACATCGTGAACCCAATCGTCTCTGCTGCAACTGCAGCATGGGGCGGCAATATGCTGTATGCTGACGGATCCCGCACCGGATTCTTCGGCGGCAAGGTCAAGGCAGGTGCTCCGTGTAAGGCACCGGCTGAAGCCAGAGAAAAGGCTGTCGCAGCTCTGGAAGAGCTGAGAGCAAACGGAACCTATAAGAAGATCGGCGAGTAAGCTTACTTCAGGTTCAGCACAACAAATGAGTGAAATGTCTGGCCGGCAGTGGGACTACGCTGCCGGCCGGTCTGTTGCGATGGAAGGGGTAGGAGTAAGAATGGAATATAAGGGACAAGTTAAGCAGAGAAGCAAAGACAAACGGATCGCCTATCTGTTTGGTACGGTGCTCCTGGTATTCATGGAGATCATCACCAAGCAGTACTTCTACGTTCCGCTGACGGCACTACTGTTTGCGGCACTGATCATGCAGAAATCCCATGTGATCTCAGAGAAGGGGATCGACATCCGCTACGAGATCCTGGGCTACCGGATCAATAACCGGTGGAAATGGAGTGAGATCTATGCCATGCAGCCGGATTACCAGAAGGCTGCGCCGTATGTACAGCTTCTCATCGAGAAGAATACGTCCATGATCCGGCCCTTCGTTTATACGAAAGAGGAGTACCGGGAGATCCTGAAGCTGGCGGAGCGGATGAATCCAAAGATCATCATCGACCATTATGAGGAAGAGGATATCGAACAGGTCAAAGCCAACCGCGCCAAAGCCCAGGAACAGGCGCAAGCCAGATACCGGGAAGAACAGGCGAAGAAAAGAAAAAAGAGAAAGAAACAGAAATAAGATGGAACACAAAGACTGCTGCAGGTGCGGCAGTTCTTTTTTAGTTGACAAAGGACCGGGACGTGCTATAATGTATTTTGCAAATCAGTTGCAAATGCAACAGAGTCTACAGAAGGGTCTGAAAACTATGACAGAAGCTATCCTGGAAGCGGTGATCGACAGCCTTAAGCTGGTACCGTTTCTGTTCATAACATATTTACTGATGGGACTGCTGGAACGCGCGGCAAGTGACCATGCCAAGGACCTCATTCGCCGGGCCGGAAAGGTGGGACCGGTGTGGGGCGGCCTGATCGGGGTGATTCCCCAGTGCGGATTTTCGGCTGCGGCGTCCTATTTCTACGTGGGGAAGGTGATCACACTGGGGACCCTGATCTCCATCTACCTTTCCACGTCTGATGAGATGCTCCCCATCTTCCTGTCGGAGCATGTACCGGCATCCACCATCGCCAAGGTGATGATCGCCAAGGTAGTGATCGGTGTTATATCCGGATTTATGGTGGAGCTGTTCTTCGGCTGGCTGGCCAGGAGACGGCATGTCCCGCAGGACTATACCGGTGAGATGGGCGTCGGCTGCAACTGTGCCGCAGATCTTCTCATCGACGCCATCGTCAAGACACTTCAGGTGTTCATTTTCATTCTCATCGTTTCCGTGATCATTGAGATCTGCGTGGAGCTGGTGGGATACCATGCCATCTCCGGGCTGTTCCGGGGGATGCCAGTGGTGGGAGAACTGCTGGCGGGCCTGATCGGACTGATCCCCAACTGCGCCGCATCGGTGGTGATCACCCAGCTCTATCTGGAGGGCGTGATCGGTCCGGGCCCCATGATGACCGGACTTCTGGCGGGGGCAGGAGTGGGACTTCTGGTCTTGTGCCGGGAGAACCACCATTGGAAGCAGAATCTGATGGTGATCGGGATCCTCTATGTCGTTGCAGTTGGATGGGGCGTTCTGATCGAACTCTTTGGAATCACCTTTTAGGAGTGAGAGATGTATAAGACAAACAGCAGAAGCCGGATCATGCAGTATCTGCAGATCAACCGGGATCATACCGTCAGCGTGGCGGACATTCAGGATCATCTTGCAAAAGAACAGAATCCGGTGAACAAGACAACCATATACCGATACCTGGACAAGCTGGAGGAAGAAGGTGACGTGATCCGCTATACCGATGAGAGCGGGAAGAAGGCTACCTACCAGTTTGTGGACCGGGCTCATCACTGTGACGAGCATCTTCACCTGAAATGCCTGAAATGCGGGCGGGTCATACACCTGGACTGTTCCTTCATGGATACCATTGCAGAGCATATCGAGGAGGAGCACGGATTCGCCATCCAGTGCAGAAGTTCCGTGATCTACGGGTACTGTGAGGCCTGTCGGAAAACTGAATAATTCGCCTGAAATGGTCGGTTTTTAGACAAACCGGCCTTTTTGTAGGTTTCATTTCCGGATTTCTTTCGATATAATATCATAGGATTAGAAGTGAAAGTGTAAACAAACGTTATTGATATATTGTGATTGGAGTGAGAATTATGGATATGAAACATAAGATGGGACGTGTCGCTTTTTCGAAAGCCTTCGACATTGCCTACGGCAGGATCGAGAAGGACCGCCAGAAGGGAATGCTGGAGATTTTCAATCTGGTGGAGGGATACGTAACCAAGAACGGTAATTATGACCTGAGCAATTTCCGCGCCTGCCTGGAGGACAAGGACAGCGCATTGTATCAGTACATCAGCCGTATCATCGACGAGACCGATCGCCATGAACTGAAGACCTTCGTACTGAACTTCCTGTACGAGGCTATGTCTCGCGGAACCAGCCTGATCCATCAGGCTCGTGCCAAGTATCAGTGCAATGTTCCCTGGCTGATCCTGATGGATCCCACCAGCGCATGCAACCTGAAATGCACCGGATGCTGGGCAGCTGAGTATGGTCATAAGCTGAACCTCACACTGGAGGAAATGGATAACCTGATCTCTCAGGGCAAGGAACTGGGAATCTACTACTATATGTACACAGGTGGAGAACCACTTGTCCGGAAGAACGATCTGATCAAGCTTTGTGAGATGCATCCGGATTGTGCGTTCATCTCCTTCACCAATGGAACCCTGGTGGATGAGGCCTTTGTGAAAGAACTGAAGCGTGTCGGAAACCTGTACCTGGCCATCAGCCTGGAGGGATTCGAAGAGGCCAACGACGACCGCCGCGGCAAGGGCGTATACCAGAAGGTCATGCACGCCATGGATCTGCTGAAGGAGAATGGAATCATCTTCGGAACTTCCATCGCCTACACCAGAAACAACATCGAGTATGTTACTTCCGATGAATTCATCGATATGGAGATCAGCAAGGGAGTCAAGTTCTCCATGTACTTCCACCTGATGCCGGTCGGAAACGACGCATCCCCGGAGCTGATGCCCACCGTGGAGCAGCGCCTGATGATCAAGGACCGTCTGCGTCAGATCCGTGCCATGAAGGACGGAAAGGGACTGTTCTGCTTCGACTTCCAGAACGACGGAGAGTATGTCGGCGGATGTATCGCCGGCGGACGGAACTACTTCCACATCAACGCCAACGGCGACGCAGAGCCCTGCGTATTCATCCACTATTCCAACAGCAACATCCGTGAGAATACGCTGATCGAGATCCTGCAGTCTCCGCTGTTCATGGCATATCATAACAATCAGCCCTTCAACGACAACCACCTCAGACCATGTCCGATGCTGGAGAACCCTGATGTTCTGCCGAGACTGGTTGCAGAGAGCGGAGCCAAGTCTACAGATCTTCAGTCACCTGAGACCGTAGAGCACCTGTGTGACAAGTGCCGCGACTATGCATCCTGCTGGGGCGAGGTCGCAGACAAGATCTGGAAAGAGGAAGGCCATGAGGAATCTTCTGAAGAGAAGATGGCCGTCAACCTGTAAAGACAATCAAAAACCGCTGCAAGCTCAGCTTGCGGCGGTTTTTCGTTACATGAAATAGCAGAGAAGTCCGGACAGCGCCAGCAGAAGCAGGGCGTAGCCCAGGCCTTTTCTCAGCGCCTCGGATTCCTTTCCGGTGATCCCGGCTGCTGCGGTGCCGATGGTCAGTGTCTGCAGACTGATCATCTTGCCCACTCCGGAGCCGTACATGTTAGCGGCTGCGAGCCAGGCCGGCGACACACCGATGGCAGCTGCAGTCTGAGTCTGGATCTTTCCGAACAGTACGGTGGTCATGGAGGCGCTTCCGGTGATGAATCCGCCGATGCCGCCCAGAAGAGGCGAGATCAGTGGATAGAACCGGCCAGCCACCAGGATCAGGCAGGTGGCGATCTCCATGGTCATGCCGCTGTATCCCATGATCTTGGCAATGGCAAGGATGCAGCAGATCATGATTACCGTGCGGTAGTTGCCGGTGAGAGTCTTTCCCAAGACCCGAAGGATGCGTCCCGGGGATGCTCCCTGGATCAGCCCTCCCAGGATCCCGGAGAGGAAGATGGTCACGCCCGGTGCGGACAGCCACTGGAAGGTCACGGATGCGGGATTCTCTCCCGTGTAGACAGAGATGGTGGTGGACACCGATTTCAACGGTTCCTGGATCTCCGGCACCAGGCTGGATGTCAGCAGGAGCAGCACGAAGATCAAAAGGAATGGGGCCCAGGCTCTCGCGGTTTCCGCCAGGCCCAGTGCCGTTTCTTTGGAGGCCCCTCCGGTGAGCTTTGTGCTCAGGGCGATGGCGACCATGCAGGCCAGAGGTCCGATGATGTAGGGGAGTTCTCCGCCCACGAAATATCCAAAGAAGGAGGACAGTCCCACGTTCACGACGGCTGCCAGGATCGTCACGGGGAGAACCTGGCGAAGGCCCTTCCATCCGCCGTAGATGAGCACCATGAGGAAGGGCGCCAGCAGGGACGGGATCAGCTGAAGGATCACCACGCTCCTGCAGACTTCCATCTCGCCGAGGCCGGTGATGGAGGACATCATGTAGAAGCCCAGGCCCACGGAGCCAAAGGCTGTGGCGGCGGCATCTCCCAGGGCGCATGCGATGATCACGGGGATCGGGTCCAGTCCGATGCCCACCAGGATCCCGGTGGGAATGGCCACGGCGGTGCCGAAGCCGGCGATCCCTTCCATGAAACCGCCAAAGCCGTATCCGATGATCAGGAGCAGTACCAGCTCGTTGGTGGATACGTTGGCCAGGACCTTCCGGATGGTCCCCATGGCCCCGGTCTCCACGGTGATATTATAGGCAAAGAGGGCCGACAGGATCACCAGGCAGATGGGCCACAAAGCCGTCAGGCCTCCTTCCAGTGCAGCGGTAAGAAGCTGGTCCGGGGTCATGTGCCAGCGAAGGAAGGCCAGTATCCCGGTGATGGGCAGTGCAATGAGGCTCGCCTTGTATCCTGGCATTTTCAGGACCAGGAAGGCGAACAAAAGCCACAGGATCGGGATCAGTGCCAACATGAGTGATAAAGTGTTCAAGTGGATCTCCTTCTAAAAGACCCGAGCAGCGAGGCTGCCCGGGTCCTGTTAGTTTACGAATTATTTGCTGAATTTGAATGCGTTCATTCCCGGATAATATGCGGTATCACCGAGCAGCTCTTCAATTCTCAGCAGCTGGTTGTACTTGGCAACACGCTCGGATCTTCCCGGAGCTCCGGTCTTGATCTGTCCGGTGTTCAGTGCAACAGCCAGATCTGCGATGGTGGTATCCTCGGTCTCGCCGGAGCGGTGGGATACGACTGCAGTGTAACCGGCTCTGCGTGCCATCTTGATGGCCTCCAGAGTCTCGGATACGGATCCGATCTGGTTCAGCTTGATCAGGATGGAGTTGGCTGCGCCAAGCTCGATTCCCTTGGACAGGCGCTTGGTGTTGGTGACGAACAGGTCATCGCCTACCAGCTGGACCTTGCCGCCCAGTTCCTTGGTCATCAGCTGCCATCCTTCCCAGTCTTCCTCATCCAGTCCATCCTCGATGGATGCGATCGGATATTTCTCAACCAGGGAAGCCCAGTGTGCGATCAGTTCCTCGGAAGTGAACTTGCGGCCGGACTTGGGCTGCAGGTACATTCCCTTCTTCTCACCCTTCCACTCGGAAGCGGCAGCGTCCATAGCCAGAACGAAATCCTTGCCCGGCTCATATCCGGAGTTGCTGATAGCCTCCAGAATGGTCTCGATGGTTTCCTCATCGCTGGACAGGTTCGGAGCGAATCCGCCTTCATCACCGACGGAAGTAGCCAGACCTCTGCCCTTCAGCAGCTTAGCCAGTGTGTGGTAAACCTCTGTGCACCAGCGCAGTCCCTCACGGAAGGAAGGAGCGCCTGCCGGCATGATCATGAATTCCTGTGTGTCAACGGTATTGGTTGCATGAGCTCCACCGTTCAGAATGTTCATCATCGGAACAGGCAGAGTGTTGGCACCCTGTCCGCCAATGTAACGGAACAGCGGCATATCCAGGGATGCAGCAGCAGCCTTGGCGGTAGCCATGGAGACTGCCAGGATCGCATTGGCACCGAACTTGGACTTGTCTTCAGTTCCGTCTGCCTCGATCATCAGCTTATCTACAGCGTAGATATCAGAAGCGTCCTCGCACTCCAGCAGATCTGCGATCTCTTCATTAATATATCCTACGGCCTTGGTTACGCCCTTGCCGCCGTAACGGTCCTTGTCTCCGTCTCTCAGCTCCAGTGCCTCGAACTCACCTGTGGAAGCTCCACTTGGGGAAGCTGCGCGAGCGGTAACACCATTAACGGTTACCTCAGCCTCAACGGTCGGATTGCCGCGGGAATCAATAATTTCCCTGCCTACAACCTGTTCAATTTCCAGATAGTCAAACATCTTATTACCTCCTCTTTACGAGTATCTTCATTCACGTTCAATTATGTACTAAATGCAGGATTCTGTCAAGGTGAACAGCGTGCTGAAAATGGAATACCTGCCATTACGACAGCCATGCCGGATGGTACACTGAGAGCCGGAGCGGAATGCCTGCCATTACGACAGCCACGCCGAAAGGGTCTTCTCCAGCATGGCGGGATTCAGCGAACCGTCTCCAAATTCCAAAGTGATGATCAGATTGACGCCGGGAACGTATCCTGCCCGGAGATACTGCTTCAGTTTGATGATGAATTTCTCAAAATACTCCTGGTCGCTGAGCATTCCAAAGTGTTCGTACAGGATTTCCCGTCCTTGCTTCGGAATCAAAATTGTGAAGTCTGTCG
This sequence comes from uncultured Eubacterium sp., assembly GCA_946614405.1. GTDB lineage: Bacteria > Bacillota > Clostridia > Peptostreptococcales > Anaerovoracaceae > Aminicella. Next base: position 12,883 of record CAMOGZ010000012.1, read on the forward strand.
CAATGGTGATCCCGCCGATATTGTGTTCTTCTTCATAGACATAGGGTATCCCGAGATGCCGGAGGGTGTTGCAGATGATGACTTCAGATTTGGAACGCACTACCCAACCGTCTGGAGTAGGGTACTTTTTTCCTTCCGGTTTGTAGTCGCTGTACTTCCTGGGCTTTGCCAGCCAGGCCTCCGGGTCAGTGATCCCGACGAAGGAAAGGCACTCCTTCGGCAGGTTCTGATAACATCGCGGAAAAGACTCCTCCGCCACACGCGGATCGTATTCCCAGAATGACTGGATCAGATGATCCAGGTCCCTGACCATGGCATCCAGCTTACGGATAGCAGTCTTGAGGTAGTAGGTTTGCTTGATCAACTGAACTTCCGGGTGATTCTCGGGTCCCAGGTATTTCTCCGGATAATTGCCCTTCCCCCTGTGTGTGACCTTATAATACTCACCACGCCCCCTGCGGTTGCGACGTTTCAGTGAGCATCTGTGATAACGGGACAGGGATCGGTAGTGTTTCTTCAGCTGCTTGAGCAGCTGCTTCTTCTCATCGCGTTCTGCGATCAATTGGGTCTTCAGGTCTAGCATAGAATGTCCTTCCTTTAATTACAGATAATGGTAGAGATAGTTATATATTACAATAGAAATTTTCTTGTGTCAATCTTTTTATACGGGCCAATCTGTGGTATAATTCCTGTAGTAATTTGGAAGGAGTTGATAATATGGAATATTTCCTGGGTCATATCATATATATTCTGATTGGTGGTTTTATCATTGCTGCGATTTGCGCAGTCTGGGCTTTTGCCGCAGAGAAATGGAATAAGACGAAGAAGGAAGAGGGCATCAAGGACGCCATCGACTGTGGCATGGGCTGCAGTGGATGTGCGATGTTTGCCGCATGCGGAAAACACCGTCAGGAATAACTTGGTTGCTGGAACCGGTCTTCGGACCGGTTTTATTGTGTCTGCGGTGGCTGCACAGGACACCCCTGGGCAAAGACGAGTCCCGGGATCGCACATATGCCTCGGGATCGCAGGCGACTCCTGGAATCACAGCCGAGTCCTGGAATCGCAGCTGAGTCCTGGAATCAAAGTTGATTCTCCGGGATGATCGTCCACCCATTTTTCGTTTTTCTCATTTTTAGGTGGTTTTCAACAAGGGCCCCACCCCATATCTTGAAAAAACGAGAATTAGGTGGTTTTCAACAATTTTTTATTCGGCACAAATGGAAGATTAAGGAAGAAATCGGGATGTGCGAAGTAAATTGAGTCTGAGATTTGAATGCAGCGTTCACTTTTCGGGCTGTTGATGAGCTGGATAAGGGCGTGAAGGAGTCAGTTCGACGGGATGAGACGAAAATGACCTTGTTAAATCTTGTCGAAAACCACCCAATTTCTTAAAAACAGAGTTTTAGGTGGTATGCTTTGTTGAAAACCACCCAAAACGCGATTATTTCAAAATTGGGTGGTCATCC
>CAMOGZ010000013.1 GCA_946614405.1 uncultured Eubacterium sp.
TGCTGGATCAGGTAGGGATATCCCAGCGGATTGCGGAGGCAGGACACCACCGCAATATGTTCATCCTCGAATACCACCAGATCTCCCGGCTGCCAGTCCAGAAGATTGGACGGATCCGTGGTAAGGGATACCGCATGCCGGTCGTAATAGACCCGAAGCACCGGCACCAGTCTGAAGTCGATGTTGGGATCCATTTCCGCGATCACGGAGGAGTAAGGAGTGAAATCACTTTCCACGTCCTTATCGATCTCATCCTTGAAATTGACATCCAGTCCCTGCATCCCCTTCCAGACCACATCGGTACAGACTCCGATATCATCCGGCGGATAGCCTCCCTGGAAATAGGATCCGTCGTAAGTCAGATCCGTATTGATATAGCCTTTGGCATGGACCATGATGCGCATCCCCTGCTCATAAGTGCACCCATGGTCGATGGAAGCCGGTCTCCCGATGATCCTCGGTACCATGAACCGACTAATGAGAAATACAAACAGAACCACGACGATCACGAGCAGGATCAGAATATATCGTGGTTTCAGTAAGCTCTTTCCGGTTGTTCTGTTTCTGAAATCAGCCATAGGATTATCATAGACCCCTTTGGCTTCACCGTCAAGAAAAACGTTGCCTATCGAACGCGAAATGGAACTCCCAGAGACGATGCGATGTCTCTGCACTTCTCGATGTCCTCCCGGGGGATCACTCCAACGACAGACATGGCAACGGAGGGTACATATTTCTTCACCTCACGGGTGAAGGCGAGCATAGCATCATAAGAGTCGATCCCAAACTTCGGATGGCAAAGCTCCATATATTTCTCCGCATCGGACTGGTTGAGGCTCACCGATACAGCATCGATCACCCCCGCCAGAAGCGGCGCTGTGGGTTTTCCCTGCAGAAGGTCTCCCAGTCCGTTGGTATTGATCCGCACCTTCAGGTGCGTGTTTTCTTTCACATAACGTGCAATGACAAGCAGGTCGTCCAGCCGCACCATGGGTTCTCCATAGCCGCAGAACACCAGCTCCTGATACCGGCTCAGATCCCAGTCTGACAGCATCTCGATCACTTCCTCCGGCGTCGGTTCCCGCTTCAGCCACAGGGAGTCTGCGCTTCCCAGTCCGCTGGTCATAGTCCGGATGCAGAAGTCACAGCGGCAGGGACACCGGTTGGTGATATTCGCATAAAGCCCTACTCCATAGTCATACAGCACATCGCCGATTTCTTCAACATAGTCCTTCATTGTATCAAACCCTCTCTCTTTACTGTCTGGTATCCCGGAAGACTTTGTTCACCAGGATGCCCAGAACCAATACCCAGGACAGGAAGTAAAACCAGAACAACAGCGCCACGATGGATGAAAGTGATCCGTAGATGACACCGTAGTTCGCAGCAAACCGAACATACATCGAGTAGATGATGGTCACGATCAACATGCCCGCCGCGCCGAAGAGACTTCCGGGGATCAGTTCCTTCAGGCTCATTCGCTCAATGGGCATTACATAATAGTTGTACATTACGATGACAAAGTACAAAAGGGCTGACAGCGGCCAGCGGAAATGGGCCCACAGCCGGGTGATCAGCTGCCCTTCCACGATCCTGCCGAACACCAGGGTCAGCAGGTACTCTCCATACACCAGGATCACGATGACGAATGCCAGCGTAATGATGAACATCAGCATCGTCCGCAGGGAGCGGAACCGTTCTTTGAAAAAGTTTCCGGTGGTCCGTCCGCTGGAATAGGTGTAATTGGCGATCCGCATCATGGAGAACTGCGCTCTGGAAGCACCCCAGATGGCCATGATGATCAGGATAATGTTGTTCCCCACTGAGGGGGAGCTGCTCAGCATGGTCTTGATCATGCGTCCCATGTCCGGTGCAATGTACTGATCGATCCAGGAATTCAGAAAGTCCAGACGGTCGATGCTCAGAAATCCCAGTAACTGGGTCATGACCACCACCGTGGGAACCACAGAAAGCATGATAAAGAAAGCGATCTGCGCGGCAAATCCCTGATAATATGGATCACTGAACTGCTTGATCCCCAGAATGGTCATTTTCTTGATACGCTCTTTAATGCTCATAGGCAGTCAGGATTCCCTCTCCATTAATAATGCCTTCAGTTTCTTCAGTGCCATGGCGCGGTGGCTGATGCTGTTCTTCTCCTCCGGGCTGAGCTGGGCGAAGGTCCTCTGATATCCATCCGGGACAAACAAAGGATCATAGCCGAACCCGTTCTCTCCGGCAGGTTCCGGGAGAATGTGTCCATAGCATTCGCCTCTGGCCACCAGTGTCTTCCCGTCCGGATACACCATGGTGATCACGCATACAAAGCGGGCATGACGGTCCTTATACGGAACATCCTCCATCAGCGCCAGTAATTTATCATTATTCTTGCGGTCGGAGCATTCCTCTCCGGCAAAGCGTGCGGAATAGACACCCGGCGCACCACCCAGACATTCCACCTCCAGGCCTGAGTCGTCGGCGATGGCGATCTTTCCGGTCATCTCCATGATCGCTCTGGCCTTCTTCAGGGAATTCTCCTCGAATGTGACGCCGTCCTCCTCGATCTCAACCTTCGGCACGCCGGCCTCATCTCTGGAGATAACCCGGAGCCCAAGCTCCCGGGTGATCGCGTCGATCTCGGCGATCTTATGCTGATTTCTTGATGCAGCGATAATGGTGTCCATTGCTGTCCGCCTTTCTGGTTGTAAACTTGGAAAATAATAACAAGATTATTGTTAACAAAAATTAATCTACTTAATCGTAATTATTATAGCACAATTACGATACTTTGTGTTATAATAATCTTTACAACGATATTATGTAAACCATTCTATCCCATTTTATCAAACGAGGTGTGTATATGACATTACAGAACAAATTGCGGAAAGCATTGGTATTGCTTGCTTCCGTGATGTTGGTGGTGTCTATGAGCCAGTCCCCCGCTTTTGCTGCCACGGCAAAAGAGCCGGTTCAGGACATCCATATTTCCTGCCTTGCCGCAAGAACCAACATCTCCCAGATGGGACTTCAGTCCGATCTGAAGAAAGCAGGCTACCGATACGTTCTTTTGACGTGGGACTCCTATGGTTCGGTCTCCCCCACCAAGTATGTGATCTATACTTCGGATAAGAAGAAAGGCACATACACCAAGCTGGCCACCGTCAAAGAAAAGTACGCCAAGATCCTTCTTAAGAAGAACCAGACCACTTATATCAAGGTCCAGGGCTACAAGAAAAAGGCCGGCGGTCACAAGTCCGTCTGGGTCTATGTGAAGCCGGGAGTATCCAATACCACGCGAATCAACTTCGGCAACCAGGCCGGCGTGGTCTTTGTGGGATCCAAGGAAACCATCCATGCCTACCCCGACGGCAGCGTCTCCAAGGATGTCCGCTGGTACAGCAGTGACAAGAGTGTGTTCAAGGTATCCAAGGGCGTCGTCACCGGCGTCAAGCCCGGCACGGCGATCCTGACTGCCAAGGCCCACAACGGAATCTACACGACTCAGGTCGTTACCGTCATGCACAAGTACCCCCAGTCCATCTCCATCAAGCAGGGCTCGGCTTTGACTTTGTACAAAGACAAGAAGAAGCAGCTGAATGCGGTCCTGGGGCCTGCCTACTACATGGGTGTCACCTGGTCCACTTCGAACAAAGCCTATGTTAAGGTCACCAAGAAAGGAAAGATCACTGCCGTGGCACCGGGTTCTGCCGTGATCACCGCCACCACCGAAGGCGGGATGAAGAAGACCATCACCGTGAAGGTCCTCTCCACTGCAGAGAATATGGTCCTGTGGGCCGAGAAGATCGCCCGGGACAACTCTTACGGTTACAGCATGAGCGTCAAGAGAAGCGCCAAGAAGAGAGTCTTCAACCGCTACTGCTATACCTGTGACTCCAAGCATAATTCCAAGGATTACGACTGTGCCTCCTTCGTTGCCGCCGCCGTGGCTCATGGCTATGGAAACAAGAAGATGAAGGACTGGTGCGCAGCCGGATCCGGCGGATGCGGAAGCCTGAAGACCAAACTGATCTCACTGGGCTGGAAGGACATGGGCAAGCTGAAGGATTCCAAGCTCCAGCGGGGCGACATCCTCATCAACCCCAACTCCCATGTTGAGATCTATGCCGGAAACGGAATGAACGTAGGCGCCCACGATGACTACAACGGCAAGACCGGTGACGGAAACGGCCACGAGATCAGCATCTCCAAGAACTGGCACTTCTACACCACCGTTCTGAGACTGCCCTAAACAATAATAAAAAAATGCTGCAGACTTCGGATCATCCGAATCTGCAGCTTTTTCTTTGGTCTTATTCTGTGATGGCCAGGGCCAGCTTGTCGATCTCGTCGTTTCTGAGACCCTCGATGGTTCCCTCATCACATGCTCTGGCAACGGCCGGATCCATGGGCAGCTTGGCCACATTCTTGATGCCGTACATAGCGGCGATCTCGTCGATATGGCTCTCGCCGAAGATCTGGTGAATGCCGCCGCAGTCCGGGCACTTGAAGTAGGACATATTCTCTACGATGCCCAGGACAGGGATGTCCATCATCTCTGCCATCTTGTAAGCCTTCTCTACGATCATTCCAACCAGCTCCTGTGGGGATGTCACGATGACGATGCCATCCACCGGAAGAGACTGATACACAGTCAGGGCTACGTCACCGGTTCCCGGCGGCATATCCACATACATCACGTCGATGTCTCCCCAGACAACATTGCCCCAGAACTGCTGGATCACATTGCCCAGTACCGGTCCTCTCCAGACCACGGGATCTGTCTCATTCTCCAGAAGAAGGTTGATGGACATGGTCTTGATGCCATCTCTGCTCTTCTCCGGAAGGATGATCTCTTCATTTCCCTTTGCCTTCTCGGTGATTCCGAAAGCCTTGGGGATGGATGGTCCGGTAATATCTGCATCCAGAATGGCAACGTTCTTTCCCTGATGCAGGGATGCCACCGCCAGCATGGAAGTGATGGAGGACTTGCCTACACCGCCCTTTCCGCTGATGACGCCGATCACTTTGCCAACTCTGGACTCACTGTTAAGTGGGAACTTCGGAATTCCTCCGTCACGGTCTGCACAGTCCTTACCGCAGGACCCGCAGTCATGATTACAATCTGCCATACTAATTACCTCCTAAAATATTCCAAAATTCTTATACACAAATAACCATATAAATAACGTTAAAACTGAAAAAGCTGACGAAAATATGACACAATTACCCGCAAGCTCTCCGTCACTGTCCATGCTCTGGGCCATGGTGAAGGATGAGATCGCCGTGGGTGAAGCCAGCATCGCCACCAGCGTGACGAATGCCACGCCCCGTATGCCGATCCCAGCAGCAATGGGCAGGAAAATCCCGGGGACAAGTACCAGTCTTGCGAATACGCAGATCGCCACATTGCGCTTGCATCGTCTCATGCTCCGGATGTTAAAGGATGCACCCAGAACGATGAGAGCCATGGTTGTGGCGGCCACGGACAAGTCCGAGATCACCGATTCCACAGAGGACGGCAGCGACAGTCCCGTCACCACAAAGAACAGCCCTGCGATGGCGCCCAGGATCAGGGGATTTCGCATCACGCCTTTCACCACATGCAATGCATCGGGTTTGCCGTTCCGGAAAGACTCCAGGGTGATCACCGCCAGCACGTTATAGATCGGGACGATGATGGCGATCATCATCGCCGTCACGGCAAGATTGCCCCTGCCGTAGATATTCATGGCCACAGGGAGTCCCATGATCACGAAGTTACTGCGGTAGATGGCCTGGATCATGGCGCCCCTGCTCCGGGGACTCTGCTCGATGCGGCAGACGATGGGGATCGACACAAAGTATATCGTAAAGAGTGCACAAAGCCCGAACAGGATCAGTTTCCAGTCCAGCGCCTCCTCAATGTCTGCGCCATACAGGTTCTCAAACATCATGGCCGGGTAACAGACCACGAACACCATGTGATTCAGATGTCGGATCTCTCTTGGAGACAGCAGTCTCCCCTCTCTTACTCCCACGCCGATCAGCATGAGAAGAAACATGGGAACCACCGCCTGAAAACATACGATAAAATTATCAAGCATCCGTGATCACCGTCTCGATGGGCAGATCATAAGGCCCAACGGGAACCTCGCCCTCCGGCACCATGATCTTCGCAAAGCAGACCATGACCTTGGCGAAATCTGTATTCTCCAGATACCTGTCGTAATACCCTTTCCCATGACCCAGCCGGTTTCCGGCTGCATCGCAGGTGACACAGGGGATCACTCCGAAATCCAGATCTGCGATCTCTACTCTGGGCAGATCCTTCTTCGGCTCCAGAAGTCCGTACCATCCCGTCTCCAGATCCTTATCATAATCCCGGATCTCCACGGCTTCCATGGTATGGTCATCGATACACAGAGGGACACAGACCCTCTTCCCCTGGCGGATCCCATCTTCTATGATGGCTCTGGTATCCGGTTCGGTTCCCACTCCTACGAAACAGAATACCGTATCGGCATTCTGATAAGCATCGGTCCCGATGACGCGACGGCAGATCTCAGCGCTGGCTTCCTTCTGGTATTCCGGTGTCAGAGCCTTCGCTGCCTCGCGGACCTTCTTCCTCAGTTCTTTCTTAGCTTCACGAACATCCATAGTTCTTTCCTCCTGTTCCCTGCACTATCTTGCAATATAGGGGCAGCTTGCGCATTCCGGACGTTTCGGATGATCCGGATCGCAGTGAAGCGGATAGATCCTGAGATTCTCCTTCAGCTTGTCCCCCATCAGTGACTTCAGACCGGCGATCTGACACAGAGTGCCGGCGAAATCTGTTACTGCGCCGGTCTTGGCCTTGCGCAGGGTCTCACGATACACCTGGGGCATATCCCGCTGAGAGTATTCTTCCTGATACTCAAAGAATTCCGGAAACTCCGGAAGAGTGACCGGATTGTAGAGCGGGCAGTACAAGTAGCAATTGTTGCACTTGTTGCATCCGTTCTCATTCATAAGCGGACGGTAATTTCCCTCTTCGTCCCGGACCATCTTCAGGCAGTACTGCTTGCAGCCCAGTACGCAGGCGCCGCATCCATTACAATTTGGTATTTTTTCTGTTAACTGCATATCAACACCTCCGTAGCCTTCATTGTATCACAAATCCACTGTGAATTGAATGGGAATCCCGTTTCGCATTAAAGACTGTTTTTTATCAATTTTCTGTTATTTCGGAAAATACTATTGACTTTTCCCCGCTAAAACGTTAATATATAGGTACAAAGTAAAGAAAGAAAGGAGTGGATGCCAATGCAGAAACGCATTTTCGGACCAGGAGACATATCTGGGCACGGCTACCCACTTCAGAGAACAAGTCGATAGGGTCAGAGATCAAACAGTATATACTGAATTGGACGTAGGCAGAGACCTTCCAGAAGAAACTGACCGACTATCGTGGGGATTGGTTTCTGAAGATGGTGAGTCAGGCCCGTGGGAAACGTTATCGTAATGGTGCGGGGTCCGCGAAGAGAGGAGCGGATACACCGAGTTTGTATATAGATTGAATTAACCTTTATATAGATTACGATATGTTTTTTGGAGACAACAGAATATAAGGTAAGTAAACAGGCTGCCGATTCCGGCAGCCTGTAGTTATGTCTTATCACTTTACTGGAACACGACCTTCACGGTGTGTTTTTTCTTTACATTTTTAAAGGTATACTGATTCTGCAGCTTGACCTTCTTCCCGTCGATACGAATGGAACGGATCCGGTGCCCCGCTTTGGGGGTGAATTTCACGGTCCAGACATCTCCATGCCGTACCAGGCGCGTCTTGGTCACCTTGCCCGGTCCCTTCTTCACGGTGCGGATCTTATACTTCTTCAGCGTCCGCTCCGCCTTCGCGATGTACTTGAACAGGATCGGATTGACTTCATCAGAGTATTTGCATGCATTGATCTCACGGATCCCCTTCTTCACGATGGGGGCCGCCTTCTTCTGATTGTACTTCTTCTTATTCCGATACTTCTTCAGCATCTTGATGGCAGCCTTCTTCGCCTTCGGCAGCGTGACCTTTTCGGATGGGACTTTGTCCATCTTCGCCTTCATATTGGTCACCAGCTTATCCGTCAGCTGAGACGGAAGGTATAGCTTGTTGACATTACGGCAGGCGTCGGAATAAATGGTCTCCAGCTTGTACCAGTTTTCCATGTTGTAATTGATCCGCTTGTAGCCGTAATAGACATCCTTCAGCTTGCTCAGCATCCTGAGACGATCCGAATTGGGGATCAGTTCCAGATCCGGATCGATACCGGCCTTCTCATTGATCTCCCGGATGGCTTCCTGCATGAACCAGTACATCTCATCCACATCCGGTGTGGCTTTGATTTTCTTCTGGTAGTTTTCTTTGATCGTTGTGAATGCCGTGGCCTTACCGGTATAGCCGTAGGTTTTCAGGTCTTTGCTGATGTAATCATTGATGGACTTGATCATAGAACTGCGGAAGTCCGCCACCTGCTCTTTCGTATAGATCCAGCCTCCCGTTGCAGGACCATATTCTTCCTCTTCTTCCTCATCCAATTCCAGATCATCCAGATCGAAATCATCCTCTTCATAGGAGTAAACCGAATCCCATATGAGATCTTCCACTCCGTACAGGGTGCTGTCTGCTCTGACATAGTCCCGGAACGTCTTGACGGAAGAAATGGTCTGATTCATCTCCTTGCGGGTCTCTTCCACCCTGCCCCAGTAATAATCATCGTACTTCGCCCGCTTCAGATGGCCGAATGCATCCTTGCATCGCTTGGTCAGCTCCGCCTTCATGCGTTTCAGATCTCCACTTCCCGTGACATACTGACGGGTCATCTCTCCCAGAGAGACCACCTCCACCAGCAGATTGGTAAGCCGGGTCACCATGGAGTATTCCCCATCCAGAGAAATATCCAGGAAATCGTTGACGCTTTCGGCGCTCTCCACCATTTCTCTGGCCTCGGCGAGACTCTCATCGATGGAGGCAAGGACCTCCGGGCAGTAGTACCGCTCCTCGTCCACGGATTCAGCCTGGACCTGATCGATGAGTTCGAACATGTTCTGTTTCATATAATCCAGGTCACCGGATGCAATGCGGAGACGGGCATTCAGGTCACTTCCGGAGATGGGGACCGATGCCCCAAAGGAGACCTGAGGCAGAAATGTCACCATCATGATGACGCTCATCAGTATCACATATACTTTACGAAACATGATCTCCCCTCCTCTACTTTCTCACCTTGGCATAAACGGTCCCGGAATAGCTGAAGTAATGCCGCTTTCCGTTCTTGGTATAATAGGCCCGGATCCGGTAATACTTGTTCTTTTTGGTAGAATACCGGAACTTCACCGTGCTTCCGGAGCGGATGACTTTGATCACCTTGAACTTGCCCTTCTTCTTGATCTTCGCCTGGATCACATACCCCTCGGCAATGGGGATCTTCTTCCAGGACAGGGTCACGCTCTTCTTTGTTTTCCGGATCTGCTTCAGGCCGTAATCCTTGCCTTTGTAATTCTTCTTGGCAATGACAAGCTTTGCCATGGCCACCCTGTAGTAGTCGCCGTTTGCCCCGTAGTTCAGGTCGCTGAGCACCATGGGATTGGTATATTCCGCCATGATGTATGCCGTTCCCGGCTTCACCGGAGTCACGGCGCCGGTCTCAGCATTCACCCGGGCGATGCTGCTGTTGCTGCTGCGCCAGGTGATATGGTTATGAGCTACATCGGTCTTCCCGTCTTTATTCAAAAGCTGAGCGGCGAAGGTGAACCGGTCTCCCAGCTGAAGCCACTTCACCGTTTTGGTAAACCGGACCCTGTCGCAGGCTGGACGAACTGTTATGACAGCAGAAGTCCTCACGCTGCCATCGTAGTTTCTGGCTGTGATCTCAGCCCGGCCAACGCCCACGGCCAGGACGTAGCCAGTCTCATCCACGTCCAGTACCTCCCGGTCGGAGGTATCCCAGTAAACCTCCTGATTGCTGGCATCCGAGGGAGTGATCACTGCACTGAGGATCACCGCCTGTCCCGGCGCCATCTCATTCTGATAAGGAAGCTTGCTGATGGAGATCTCCGTGGCGCCCACTGCCGGAAGAACAGTGATCTGGCACAGGTCACTGTGACCTCCTGCCTCTGCGGTGATCATGACGCTTCCCGGGGTCTTTCCGGTAACTTTTCCTGTCTCCGGGTCCACCTCGGCGATGGAGGGATCTGCGGAGGTCCAGGTGACCTTAGCAAGAGATGTGGCAGGACGTACCAGCGCCTCGAGGCTCATGTCGTCTCCGACATAGACGGTATAGTCCCCTTTCTTCACGAAGAGGCTTTCCACCGGGGTCTCTTCCGAGGCTTCCATGGCATTCCGCACACAGGCCTCGGCATCCACCAGGCCGTACGCCAGCCCCTTGCTGTCATACTCTGTCTTTCCCGTGGAGGCGCAGATGATGTTATAGACCTGGGCCGGGGTAAGCTCCGGCGCCGCGTCCAGCATCAGGGCGGCAACTCCCGCCACCATAGGCGATGCCATGGACGTTCCGGACATGATGCCGAACTGGCTTCCGGGGAGCGTACTGTAAATGGACGTTCCCGGCGCCGCAACATCTGTGGCGTTTCCATAATTGGAGTAATAGGCGGCATTTCCCTTATCGTTCACTGCGACGACGGAGATGACTTCCTTCATGCCGTCAGGATCCGAATACACATTGCTGGACTCGTTTCCCGATGCGCCGACGAATACGACTCCCTTCTCATATCCGTCCAGGATCGCATTCTCCATAACGCGGTCTCTGCCGTCCTGTCCAAAGCTCATGTTGACCACCCTGGCTCCGGCATCCACAGCATACTTCACTGCGTTCACCACGTCGAAAGTGTAGATGTATTCCCCGTCCGGGCTGGAACCCACCGGAAGGATCCGGATCAGGTCATTATTATGCCCCACTGCCATTCCGCAGCCCTGGAGCCCGTTTCCATAGGTGGCTCCCAGGATCCCGGCGATGTGGGTCCCGTGTTCTCCGCTGTCGTCAGTGACGGATACGGTCTTTCCGCCTACGACGCTGTCATAGGAACCGGGCCGGGCCAGATTGGCCTGCAGGTCCCCATGTTTGGCATCCACGCCGGTATCGATGATGGCGACGGTGGTCTGTGCTTTCTGATTACCTTCTGTCTCCAGAATGTCCCAGGCCGCCTCGTCCCGGATCATCTTATGGAAGTACTGATACATCCGGCTGCCATCCTGGGTCATGGGATCCACATCCTGCAGTCTGTAGCGGTAGTTTGGCTGAACGGAGATCACCTCCGGGTCCCGGGAGATCGTGGCAATGGCCTCCGCCAGATCGGTCTCCTCCGGCATGGCCACCTGCGCCATCTTCTCTTCCTCATTCAGGCTCCGGATCTTCTCGCAGGAGGCATCGTAGTCCCCCAGCTCCTCCCGGATCTCCTGATTCTTCTTGGTGCTGTCATAGGTCACGATCAGCTGATCCGCCTCATAGTCCCGGTCCTCCAGCATCTGGGATGCTGCGACGGCTGCGGCCTCGCTCTGGTTCAGAGCCTCCTGACCCCCGCTGTTCTCCCCTGCCGCAAACACATTTGCCGGGCTTGCGGCAATGGCTGCAGACAGCGCCAGCAGCAGTATCTTTCTCATTTTCAAAGGTGTTCCTCCATTCTCATCTCTCACTAGCCCCGGAAGGGGATCCCCATCCAGGTACAAAGCCCTCTCGCAAGTCCCTTTCCGTATGCTTTGGTCTTCTTCCGAAGCACCTTATTATCGCCCCGGATGGACCCGGTCTCAAACAGACAGGAGGTCACCTTCACCTTATTCAGTGTCTCCAGATCCGTCCTGCGGCAGAGCCCCCGGTCTTTGATCTTTACGTATTTATGAACGCCCTTGTTCAGGGCCTTCGCCAGTTTCTTCTGTTCCTTCGTCTTATACAGCGGCAGCGTGCCGGAAGGCTGGTTCCATGCATCGCAGTGAATGTTGACGAAGGCGCTGATCTCCTTGGTCTTGATGATCTTCCGGGTCTTGTCCAGGTTGTAGCAGTTTCCCTTGAAGGCGTCAGTATAGACGTAGACTCCCTGTTTTTCCAGGAACCGGGTCATCTGCTTTACGATGGGGATCATCAGCTTGGCCTCCTGGTAACCCTTCCAGCAGGCGCCGGGATCCCACTGGCCGTTCTCCCTGCGGCCGTGTCCCGTCTCGATGTAGACCCGGTAGATGGGTTTCGCCTTCACCCGGGCGGCTTTGGACTTCACCAGTTTTCCCTTCACCTCTTTACAGGCCCGGACGAAGTAGTAGCAGCCTTTCCCGGACTTGGCTCTGACATCTTTATAGGTGTTCTTCCGGACCACGGCGATCCGGGTTTTCTTGCCATTTTTTGAGTATGCGCGGAAGATGCGGTATTCCTTCACGCCCTGGATCCTCTTCCAGCTGAGTTTGGTCCCCGCTCCGGAGCGTTTGGCCTTGACCTTTCCCATAACAAAGGCTTCCGGCTTGGTTTCCTTTGCCGGCTCCTGGGCTGCGGGCTCTTCCGTCGCAGGTTCCTGGGCTGCGGGCTCTTCGGCTACAGGCTGCTCCGGCTCTTCTTGTGGGATGCTTTCCTCGGCGAAAGATACTGATGCAGCCAAAAGGAACATCAGGATCAGCATGGCGGTCCTTTTTGCGATTCTATACATATTCCATCACCTCCGCGCTAGTAGTACAGCCCTGCGATCTGCTCCAGCAGGGTCCGGTTCTTCTTGTACATTCTGGTGAACTGGCTGTGTTTGTTGGGTACCAGTCCCTTGCCGTTTTCGATGCAGACATAGGGGACTTTTACTATATTCTTCAGGTAATGCTCGAAATCCCCGTCTCCGGCGCCGGTCTCCCGGATCGGCCAGTATCCTGTGGTATCCCGCACGATCTTCTTCAGCTTCAGCTCTGCCTTCTTGGTCTTTCCGGTATAGCCCCAGTAGAAGACCTCCCCCATGGTGTGGAGGTTGATGACGGTCTTGCAGTTCTTGCACTTCTTCGTCACCAGTTTCTTCAGGGCCTTCACCTCGGCCTCGCTCATGGCGCGCTTGCCGCAGTAGTTCTCACTGTAGCGCTTTTTGTGCAGATAGCCCTTCCCGAATCCGGAGCTCCAGTTCCGGTTGATATCGATGGCCCTGGCATTGGCCTTCCACTTGCGATAGGTGTTCTTGTATTTCTTCGTTGTCTGGACCAGTCGGCGCAGGGATCGGTCCCGGATCGCCTTGGGTCCGTACTGGCTGATGGCAACCCCGTCCGGGTTGGCCATGGGAACCACATAAACGCAGGTCTTTTCAAAAAGTTTGCGATAGGTCTTCTTCTGATATTTCCCCTTGTCGTACTGCCGGCAGTAGCGTTCCAGTATATACATGATCATGGGGGTATTGATATACTCCCTTGCATGGATGGACGCCGTCACCACGATCTGCTTCTTAGCCTTGGGATTTCCCAGGCAGACGCAGTAGATCTTTCTCTTGTCCGCCGTCGTCCCCAGGCTGCTGACATGGATGCGGTCCCAGTAGGTCTCTTCCAGCTGCTTCAGGTCCTTCTCCATGTCCTTGTAACTGTACTTCTTATCCGTCTTGTCCACGAAGCATTTCTTGGGGATCTTGACGGTCTTTTCTTCCGGCTGCTCCGGCTCTTCCGCAGGTTCCTCCGGTTCCGCGACAGGCTCTTCCGGTTCTGTGCCCGGCTCCTCTGTGGAAGGTACCACCGGCTCAGCTGCTGGCTCCTCCGAGGTCGTCTCTTCTGTCACCGGCGTATCCTCTGCAAAGGCCGCAGCAGGCATGGCCAAAGTCAGAGTCAGTGCACATATTATAAAGAAACAAAGGCATCGTTTCACGCTGTTTTCCTCCTGTAAACGTTCTGACTATAATATACCGTATTTCACATTTACGCACAAGACCGCCCCATCAGGAACATAAAAAAACCGGAGCATATGCTCCGGTCGACTTATGGTCGGAGAGACAGGATTTGAACCTGCGGCCACCTGACCCCCAGTCAGGTG
>CAMOGZ010000014.1 GCA_946614405.1 uncultured Eubacterium sp.
CCGTTCGAATCCGAGTCCGTAGCCTGCGTGCTTGACGCCGCCGTACTTACGCAGTTCCATGTACCACCAGTAATCCTTCTCGTCCATTCCCATCTCTGCGATGCGGTTCTGCAGGACCTCCAGACGTTCCTCTCTCTGGGATCCTCCGATGATCTCGCCGACGCCGGGTACCAGCATGTCGCAGGCTGCGACAGTCTTGCCGTCATCGTTGAGGCGCATGTAGAATGCCTTGATATCCTTGGGATAATCCGTAACGAAGATCGGCTTCTTGAATACCTTCTCCGTCAGGTAACGCTCGTGCTCGGTCTGCAGGTCGATGCCCCACTCCACCGGGTACTGGAACTTCTCTCCGCAGTTCTGCAGGATCTCCACAGCCTTGGTATAGGGGACTCTCTCAAACTCAGAGTTCGCTACGTGGTTCAGCCGCTCCAGCAGGCCTTTGTCCACGAACTGGTTGAAGAATGCCATCTCTTCCGGAGCATTCTCCAGGACGTAGTTGATGATGTATTTCACCATGTCCTCTGCCACCTGCATGTCGTCTTCCAGGTCCGCAAAGGCGATCTCCGGCTCGATCATCCAGAACTCAGAGGCATGTCTCGCGGTGTTGGAATTCTCTGCGCGGAAGGTGGGCCCGAAGGTGTAGATGTTGCGGAATGCCATGGCGAAGATCTCGCCCTCCAGCTGTCCGCTGACGGTCAGGTTGGTTGCCTTGCCGAAGAAGTCCTGGGAGTAGTCGATCTTTCCCTCTTCTGTTCTCGGCAGTTCGTCCAGGGGCAGCGTGGTGACCTGGAACATCTCTCCTGCGCCCTCTGCGTCACTTCCGGTGATGATGGGGGTATGCACGTAAACAAAGCCTCTCTCCTGGAAGAACTGATGAATGGCGTATGCTACCAGAGAGCGGACGCGGAATACTGCCTGGAACAGGTTCGCACGGGGTCTCAGATGTGCGATCTCACGGAGGAACTCCATGCTGTGACGCTTATTCTGCAGCGGGTAATCCGGAGCGGAATCCGCCTCGATCACCACTTCCTCTGCGTGGATCTCAAAGGGCTGCTTGGCTTCCGGGGTCAGGGTCAGGATACCCTTCACCAGGATCCCTGCGGACAGGGGAGCCTTGGAGATCTCCTCAAAGTTCTCCAGTTTATCTGCCTCGTATACGATCTGTACCGGCTTGAAGAAACTGCCGTCGTTCAGGGCGATGAAACCGAACTTGTTGGAACTCCGGTTCTGACGGACCCATCCGCGGACGGTGACTTCCTTGCCGTCGTATGCGGCTGTATTCTTGTGTAATTCTCTTAACTCGATGTCTTTAATTTCCATTCTGATCTCTCCTGATTATGAAGTGTGCCCCCGGCCGGCTGTCGAAAACGTCCACCGGTCTCAGGGCCATTTGGCTATATTTTAACACGCAGGCCCTGCTGTTTCAACCGTTATCGGTTAGATACGCGCAAAAAACAGGGCATATCTTGACTATATATTATGTGATTCAAAAAGGCTTGTTTCTCTCAGGCTATTTGTGGTAGAATACATTTGTTACAGTATGGTTGATTGTAATAAAACAAATGAGATAAAAAGGAGGAGATAACTATGAAATGGGTATGCAGCGTATGTGGATACGTTCATGAAGGAGACCAGCCGCCAGAAAGATGTCCGGTTTGTAAGGTTCCTGCAGATAAGTTCGTTAAACAGGAAGGCGACGCTGAGTGGGCTGATGAGCACGTTGTCGGCGTAGCACAGGGTGTCGATGCAGAGATCATCGAAGGCCTGAGATCCAACTTTGAGGGAGAGTGCTCTGAGGTTGGTATGTACCTGGCTATGGCTAGAGTTGCTCACAGAGAAGGCTATCCTGAGATCGGCCTGTACTGGGAGAAGGCTGCTTATGAAGAAGCAGAGCATGCTGCCAAGTTCGCAGAGCTTCTGGGCGAAGTCCTGACCGACTCCACCAAGGAGAACCTGAAGATGAGAGTCGATGCAGAAGCCGGCGCCTGCAAGGGCAAGAAGGACCTGGCTTCCAAGGCTAAGGAACTGGGACTGGATGCGATCCACGATACCGTTCATGAGATGGCCAAGGACGAAGCAAGACACGGCAAGGCATTTGAAGGCCTGCTGAAGAGATACTTCGGCTAATCGCAGGAGGAACACGCGGCTATGAAATGGCATAAGAGATTTGCGGTTATCACCGCCGTTGGTTTCATACTGTGCATGTATACAGGTCATAAACATCTGTAAAATAAGAGGAGTGGCACATTGCCACTCCTTTTTACATGCTTAGATTCCGCAGGCTGTACGGCGTTTCGCAGAAAAATCGCCAAAACACCGTACAAACCCCGAAAAATTCATCCGATTCACCGTACACGTTTCCGCCGCGTCCGTCTCTCCTGCATCTCCCGGTTCCGCCGGCGCCGGGTCTTCGGCTTCATGATGGAATATCCGAAACTCCCCAGGGGATGTTTCTTCAGTCCGAAGTACTCGCCATGGTTATAGGCCAGGAGTCCGGCTCTGTCCAGGCAGATCCTTCCCCTCTCATCGAACAAAGCCTCATCGGCATGGACTTTCACGATCTCGGCGATGAACATATCATGTGTGCCGTATTCTTTGATCTCCTTCACCACGCACTCCAGGTTGATGGGAGACTCCTTCACCAGGGGCGCGCTCACGATCTCCGCCGGCTCTGCAGTAAACCCGCACACCGCAAACTTGTCAACGTCCCGTCCGGACTTGACCCCGCAATAGTCGGTTTCTTTCGCAATGGCCTCTGTGGTCACATTGATCACAAACTCACCGGAATTCCGGATCATCTCGTGAGAATAACGGGACTTCCGCACCGACACGTAGGTCATGGGCGGTTCCGAATTGATGATCCCCGTCCAGGCGATGGTGATGAGGTTCTGCTTCTCTCCGTCCGCGCAGGATACCAGCACCGCCGGAACGGGACACAGCATGGTCCCCGGCTTCATACTAACTTTACTCATATCGTCCTCCAAAAGTAAAGCCGCCGCGAATGCGGCGGCCAGTCTTCATGATTACAGTGCCTTCTTGATGGCATCCAGCAGCTCGTCGTACTCTTCGAAAGCCGGATACTGCGGATAGTCCTTCTTGATCTGTTCCGTGCTCTTGAACAGGAAACCAGCCTTGCTGGCCTGGATCATTCCCAGGTCGTTGAAGCTGTCGCCGCTGGCGATGGTATCATATCCGATGGACTGCAGTCCCTTGACGGTGTTCAGCTTGGAATCCGGGAGGCGCATCTTGAAATCGGTGATGGTGCCGTCCTCAGCCACTACCAGGCTGTTGCACATGATCATGGGCCATCCCAGTTTCTTCATCAGCGGTTTCGCAAACTCCTCAAAGGTGTCACTCAAGATGATGACCTGGGTGATGCTGCGGAGTTCATCCAGGAATTCCTTAGCGCCCGGGATCGGGTCGATCTTGCCGATCACGTCCTGGATCTCCTTCAGGCCCAGGCCGTGGTCTTTCAGCACGCCCAGTCTCCAGCGCATCAGCTTGTCATAATCCGGTTCGTCTCTGGTGGTTCTCTTCAGCTCAGGAATCCCCGACTCCTCTGCAAATGCGATCCAGATCTCCGGTACCAGTACGCCTTCCATATCTAAACATACAATATTCATCGTCTTCTTTCCTTTCTCATATATTCTACGTAAACTTTACTCGATTCGAAGTGCTCTGTCAACTGCGTTTTCCACGGCGCTGCGCTTTCTTCAGGGCCGCCCGCCGTTCCCGGGCATCCAGTCCGATGTAGCGTCCGCAGAAGGTAGTGAATTTATAGAAGTAACGGAACACCGCCTCCGTTGCCAGCAGGAATACCACCAGAAGCAGTGCGCACTGCACGTTCATGGGGTCGATGCCGAAGAGATCATTGTGGAACAGGATGGCATAGAAGAATCCGCCAACCATACCGATCATCATTCCGATGTGCAGCTTGTTCATGGGCTGCGCCACCCTCGCCAGGATCAGGAATTCCACCAGCGCCACCAGTGCCGAGGATGCGGTGGAAATGCTGGCCTGGTTGATATTCATGACCTGTCCGAACCATAGCATTCCGCTGACGCTGAGGAACAGCGTGATCCCCGCCGGGGTCGCCATCTTGAACACATTCCCCAGGAAGCTTCCCCGGATCTTATTCTCATTGGGCTCCAGGGACAGAATGAAACTGGGCAGACCGATGGTGAACATGCTGATCAGGGTGATCTGCGAGGGCTTCAGTGGGTACTGGAGCACGCTGACCACCGAGAACAAAGCCAGCAGTACGGAGAATATATTCTTGGTGAGATACAGGCTCGCTGTCTTGATGATGTTATTTACCACCCGGCGGCCTTCCGCCACCACCAAAGGCATCTTGGAAAAGTCGGAGTCCATCAGCACCAGCTGTGCCGCATTGGACGCCGCCTCACTTCCGGAGGCCATGGCGATGGAAATATCCGCATCCCGCAGGGCCAGAATATCGTTGACGCCGTCTCCGGTCATGCCTACGGTTTTCTTTTGTTTCTGCAGAGCCTTCACGAACATCCGCTTCTGATCCGGGGTGACCCGGCCGAAGACGGTGTACTTGCCGACGGCTTTGTCGATGTCATCCTGGCTCTGAAGCGTCCTGGCGTCCACGAAGCTTCCGGCGTTCTGGATCCCCGCATCGGAGGCCACGTTGGCCACCGTCACCGGGTTGTCTCCGGAGATCACCTTGATCTCCACCCCGTTATTGGCGAAGAACTCGAAGGTCTCTTTGGCGCCCTTTCTCACCGGGTTGGTCAGGAACACCAGGGCCAGCAGTTTCACATCCCAGTTCATGGGCGTGCCGTCGGGCTCATACTGGGACTCGGCAAAGGCCAGCACACGGTAGCCCTTCTCCGAACCGGCACGGATATGCTGCTGATAGGCCTCGTACTGGTCTCCCAGCACCACTTCCGGCGCCCCCAGTACGTAGTTGGCGTCGGTGAACGCGGCGCCGCAGTATTTGTATTTGGATGAGAAGGGGCAGGTGCTGCTTGCCACACGCCCGGTGGGCATGTTGAAATACTCCTGCATGGCTTCCATGGTGATGTTATCCGGACTCTGACTTGCCGCCAGATCGCTGAGCATCCCCAGAAGCTCCTCCTCGGTATGATCCTTGGTCTCCGGGATGAATCCTTCCACCTTCATCACCGGTTCTGTGATGGTCCCGGTCTTGTCCACACAGAGGACATCCACCCGGGCCAGGGTCTCGATGCACCGCATGTTCTGCACCAGGACCTCGGTCTTGGCAAGGCGCATGGCACTGACCACCATGGCGATGCTGGCCATCATGTAGAGTCCCTCCGGGATCATTCCCAGGACTGCAGCCACCATGGCGATGACGCTGTCCCGGAAGGGCAGTCCCTGCAGCGCCAGCTGCTGATACATCAGAATGGCACCGATGGGGATGATCATGATTCCGATGACCATCACCAGTCTGTCCAGGGATTTCACCATCTGTGACTGGTTGTCATGCTTGGACTGTTTGGTGGCCTCCAGTGTCAGCTTGTTGATATAGGAGTCGGCACCCACGGCGGTGAGCCGTGCCCGGCATTCCCCGGAGATCACAAAGCTTCCGGAGAGGAGGTCGTCGTCGGCCCGTTTCTCGATCTCATCGGATTCCCCGGTGAGCATGGACTCATTGACGGTGACCATGCCGTCCAGCACCAGGGCATCGGCAGGGATCTGATTCCCCGCCTTCAGGATCACCAGGTCGTCCAGGACCAGATCCTCCGTATTCACGTCCACCCGCCTTCCGTCCCGGATGGCACTGCACTTGGGCATCTTGTCAAACCGCAGCGCATCCAGCGTCTGCTTGGACCGGATCTCCTGGGCGATACCGATGCCGGTATTGGCCAGAATGATCAGCATGAACGACAGGTCCTTGAAAGATCCCACGATGATCAATAAAACAGCAAGGACTGTGAAAACGAGGTTAAAATAGGTGAATACATTCTCCTTCACGATCTCTTGGATCGTGCTGGTAGATGGGTCCACCTCCACGTTGACCAGTCCCTGTTCTTCTCTTTCTTTAACTTGTTGTGACGTCAATCCCGTCATGTAAATTCTACACCCCTTTAGATCCGCTCTTCCCAGCGGCGGTCGATATATTGCCTTGCGGCTTCCTCTATCATACCACACTTTTGGAAAGTATCAAAGAGATCTTCTCCGCAGCAGATCATACCGTGATGGGCCATGATGCATCCGGTCCCTTTTCCCAGGGCTTTGCGGGTGTTCTCCGAGAGTTTCTTCGTCCCCGGGAGTCCATACTTTGCCACAGGGATCACGTCCCCGATGCAGGCTGCCATCTGAGGATCCTCCACCGCCACCGGCATATTCGCCGCGGCGAAGATGCTTGCCGCCGCAGAATGGGTGTGGATCACCGCTCCCACTTCCGGCCGCGCGGCATAGATCCCGGCATGGAGTCCTCTCTCCGAGGTGGGCTTGCGCTCGCCCTCCCAGGAGCTGTCGGCGATGTTCACCACCACCATATCCTCCGGGGTGAGCCGGGAATAATCGATCCCCGAGGGCGTGCAGAGCATCTGCTCTTCATTCAGCCTCACGGACAGGTTCCCCCAGGTCCCCTGGACCAGGCCCTGCTCCTGCAGCTTCAGTCCCGCAGTGACCAGCTGTTCCCTCGCCTCTTCAACGGACAAAGCCTTCCCGGCCCGGATCTCCGATACCGCTGGGCTTTGTTCCTCGGATTCCTCCTGAGCATGGAAGTCCGCCTCGGCCTTGGAATATTTGCGCTTGTAGACCTCTCTCATGAGCAGCGAATCGGCCCGGGACAAAGGCTTGGCCCCGCCGATCACCGCAGATTTCAGCGTGATCTCTGCGGACTTTTCCAGTACTGTCAGGGCCACGCAGGCCTCGTAAAGGCTGCGCCCTGCCAGGATGGCATAGCGCCCCCGGACCATCACCGCCTCGCCGCGGGACAGAGCCCGGTGCACATCCTTATAAGTATGAGGCACCAGCCCCACCCGGTAGCCCACGATCTGGGCCATGTCGTCCAGACATGCCCGGATCTCGTGGCCGGAATCGATGCAGATGCCCAGGTATGGCGTCTTGGCCAGGACCAGTGCGGTCCTTCCGGAAAGGTCGTTCAGCACGTCCTTCTCCAGGGAGCTTTCCTCTGTGATATCCCGGATGTCCGCAGCTCCGCAGCGAAAGTCCAGTCCGTTTTCCGTGGCGTAGATCCGCCCGTCCATCTTCAGGAAGAAGCGGGCCTCATCGCCGACGGGATACTCCAGGTCGCAGAGCATCCCGGCATATTTCAATATCAGATCTGTCTTATCCATCTTATTACTCGCATTTCGCAGTTTTCACCACGTGTTTGAATACATTCTCGAAGCGGTTCAAAGCCTCGTCGATGACCTCGTCGGTGTCGGCCATGGATGTGTACAGGCGGCTTCCGGCCAGTGTCACGATGCCGTTGGCCATGTAGGCTGCTCCCATGCGCTCCATGGAATCCTTACGCTCGATCATCATATCCTTGCTGCGCAGAAGGCCGATGGCCGACTTCGGAAGCAGGAATGAGGAGAAGTCGAAGGTCATGGCGCCGGTGCACTCCAGGTGCACGATGCTGCCCTGATTGTATGCCACGAAAGGCAGAGCGTACTTGTCCAGCAGCTGCTTCAGGCCGTCGGTGAGCCGGTCTCCGGCCCGGCCCGCCTTCTCGCAGGCATTGGTCCTCTCGATCTCCTTGATGGCGGTGTAGCCTGCCAGAGCAGACAAAGGATTGGCTGCCAGTGTTCCGCCCACATAGGCGCGGTGCTTCATGGTGCCTACGCCGGCTGCCATGAGCCCGGCATATTCCTTCTTGCCGCCCACGCCGCCTGCCGCCGGGAATCCGCCGGCTACGATCTTGCCGAAGATGGTGAGGTCAGGCACCACGTCGAAGTATTCCTGAGCTCCGCCCAGTGCCACCCGGAATCCGGTGACCACCTCGTCAAAGATCATCAGTGCGCCGTATTTGTCGCAGAGGGAACGGACTCCCTTGTTATAGAACTTGTCAATGGGCCTGGTTCCGCTCTCCGGTCCCACCGGCTCCACGATCACCGCAGCGGTGCCGCCGCGGAATTTGTTCAGCTTCAGCATGCCCTCCAGCATGTCCAGGTCGTTGGGACGAACCTCATCGGTGTAGGCAAACATCTTCCTTGGGATCCCGTGGGACTCCAGGAGGTTGCGGCTTCCGGGGATCTTCAGGCCGTAGACCATCTGATCGCTCCAGCCGTGGTAGGCTCCGCCCACCTTGATGATGCGCTTGTTTCCGGTGGCGATCCGGGCGATCCGCAGAGATGCCATCACCGACTCCGTGCCGCTTCCCAGCATCCGGAACATTTCCACGTTGGGCATGCAGTGGTTGATCTGTTTGGCGATCATCAGCTCCGCCTCATGCAGAAGCCCCGTCACCGGGCCACATGATTTCAGGAGGTCGATGGCCGCGTCGCGGATGGCCGGGTAATTGCTCCCCAGGATGGTGGGGCCTCCCGCCTGAAGAAAATCGATGTACTGGTTTCCGTCCTTGTCGTAGAGGTAGGCGCCTTCCGCCCGCTCAAAGCATACCGGGAAGGGTTTGTTGAAGGCCAGGTTGTGCTGGACTCCTCCCGGAATGAATTCCTTCGCCTCATCAAACACGGCCTTGGAGGCCGCGCATTTTTCATCGTAATATTTCAGTATTGTTCCTTCATAGTATTCATCGCTGACCTCCCAGATAGGCTGGTCTGTCAGTATCTTAAGACGGCGGTTAATGTCCCTGGGGTCATCCCACCTGCTGATTCCACAGTTTGTCATTAACGTTTCCCTACTTTCTATAGAATAAGCCTACGTACTTATCCATGTCTTTCTTCATTTTCTGTTTATCAAACTCATAATTGTTGATAAAGTAGTGGTTGATCAGTCCGTAATAGGATCCCAGGAGCAGAACCACGATGTGTTCTCTTCTCTCGTCGTCCTCTTCCTCCAGATTGTCCCAGATCAGGTCCTCGATCTGGCGCAGGGAGGATCGCTTCTGCTCACTGATGATTCCTCTGGCGATCAGTTTGCTTGCCAGTGCCGGGTAATTGGCGGTGTCCTCGATGAGTTTACTGAACACGCCCTGGATCAGTTCCCAGCCTTCCAGTCTGGAGTCCTCGCTGTACTCCAGCAGGTCCTCTACTTCCTGGTCCAGCAGTGCCAGCATCAGGTCATTGATGGTGGCAAAGTGATTAAAGATCGTCGTTCTGCACATGCCGGCACGGTCTGCAATGTCATTGAACGTCACATGGTTGATACCTTTCTCTTCAAACAGTTCCTTGGCTGCGTGCATGATGTACATGCGGCTCCGTGCCTTCTTACCTCTTACTTCTTTCATTTACTTTTCTCCTCTCTCTTTTATCGCTCTCCGATTGGTGTTCATGCTGTCCCGATAGACGACGAACCGGTCATACAGATACTCGGTAGACAGGTTGATAGCCATCGTAAAGAACAGCACCAGGTAATCGTTCCAGCCTGCGCCTTTGGTAAGGGCATCCCCCCACCAGGTGGAGCACGGTGTGAAGACGCAGTAAAACAGGAACACTTGAAACATGGCCTTCGGAACATTATTGGCTGACTTGAATGTAAATTCCCGGTTCAGCGTAAAGTTCCAGAGGACCGATAATACCAATGCAATCAGATAACAGGGCCAGTAACTCCATTTCGTGATGATTTTCAAAAAAGTAAACGAGAGTGTTTCAACGATTCCCGCTGAAACAGAGAACAAAAAGAACTTGATGATCTGTATTTTGGTCTCATGGGCATCTGGTTGGTAGTAATCTTTCTTGTCGCTCCCCACGATGTACCTCCTTCGTCCTCTCAATTGCATTTGTACTCCAATTCAATTATCGCACAGTTTGTTTAGAAGTACAAGGAGAAATAAATGGAAAACCGCACACGTCCTGGGTGGAAGACATGTGCGGTCTGCAGTTTATCAGATTTCTTTCGTTACTTCGGCCAGCCACTTGGCGGTTTCCTCCGGCAGGTGCGGAGTCAGGGTCTCTCTGACTTCCTTATGATAAGCATTCAGCCAGGCCAGTTCATCCACGCTGAGCATCTCCGGTACGATGGCGTCCCGGTCAAATGGCGCATAGGTGATGGTCCGGAAGGCATACTTTCCGTCACCTCTGGCATAGCACAAAGTCTCGTTCTCCAGCCGGATCCCGAACTCGCCCTCGATATAGACGCCGGGTTCATTGGATGTGATCATTCCCGGCCGGATGGGCGCCTCCCCTCTTCTGGGGCTGATATTGTTCGGCCATTCATGAACGCAGAGCAGATGTCCCACTCCGTGTCCGGTGCCGTGGTTATAGTCCAGGCCGGCATCGTTCAGGGGCTTACGAGTGATGCGGTCAAGCTCGATCCCCTGTGTCCCCGGTTCGAATACCTGAGTCGCCAGGGTGATGTGAGACTTCAGTACCAGTGTGTAGTATTCCTTCATCTTATCTGTAAGGGGTCCCATGGCGATGGTACGGGTAATGTCTGTGGTGCCGTCGTCGTACTGGGCTCCGCTGTCCACCAGCAGGAATCCTTCCGGCGCCAGCTTCGCATTGGTCTCATAGGTGGGTTCATAGTGGATAATGGCTCCGTTGGGTCCGTATCCCGCGATGGTGGGGAAGCTCAGGTCGAAGCATCCCTCCTGCCGGTAGCGGCACTCCTCCAGGTAGTTGGAAGCGTCGATCTCCGTCAGTCCCGGCTCGTCTGCGTGAGTCTTGATCCAGTGCAGGAACTCTGTCACGGCCACGCCGTCCTTCACGTGGGCGTGCAGGGTGGAGCTGATCTCCGTGTCATTCTTGATGCCCTTCATCAGCTCGATGGGAGTGGCGGCGGACTTGATGGTGACGCCGTCCTTCAGGCTGTGGAGCAGTCCGTAGTTTGCCTGCTCCGCGTTGAACCACACCGTGCTTCCCTCGGGAATCTCTGCCACGGCCTGGTTGATCTCGTCGTAGTTCTTCTTCTCCGCCAGCACAAAGCCTTCCGGCAGCACTTTATCATACGTAAAGATCTGCACACGGTCCATCTCTACGATACAATAGGAAAAGAATACCGGCGTATGGGCCACATCGTCGCCCCGCAGATTGAAAAGCCATGCGATCTCGTCCAGCCCGGCCAGGAGCAGATGTGTCACATTCTGTTCCTTCATGGCCTTCCGGACATCGGAGATCTTGTCGGTTGCCGCCCGTCCTGTGACGGACAGAGGCAGTTCATAGATCCGGGAGGGCTCGATGGGAGGCCGGTCCGCCCAGACTTTGTTCACCAGATCCTTCTCCCAGACAATGGGGACCTCCAGCTTGTCGTATTCCAGGCCATCTTCCACGCTGACCACGCGGCCGTCAAATCCCAGAGTGTAGTTCTCCTTCTCCTTCAGAAAATCGATGAGGGTGGGGACTCCCGGCTCTCCCATCTTCATGAGAGTGATACCGGAGCCTGCCAGCTGGGACCCAGCCTGCAGGAAATACCTGCCGTCGGTCCACAGATATGCTTCTTCCTCTCCCACCAGCAGAGTCCCGGCAGAGCCGGTGAACCCGGACACGAAGGCCCTGCACTTGTAGTGGTCATTCACATACTCCGAGCCGTGAGGATCCGTGGTGGGGATCACATACCAGTCGATATTTTCTTTCTTCATTTCCGCCCGTAGGGCGATCAGTTCTTCTCTCATATTAAAACCTCTCCATTTATATATTACTTGTGGACGTGCCGAAGAGCTGCCTGGGCAGCCGGCGGTCCAGGACATACGCGATAACGCCGATGCCGATCCCCGCAGCAATACCGCTTACGAGAAGCACCGGAAAATACAGGAACATGCGGACGTTCTCCACTACGATCGCCGCCACGATCACCTGTCCGAAGTTATGAGCCACGCCGCCCGCCATGCTGACGCCCACCATGGAAAACAATTTGGTGCGCTTCAGCGCCCACATGACGCACAGGCTGATGACGCCACCTGCCAGGGAATAGAACATGGCAAAGATGCCGGAGAACAAAAGTCCCGACAGGCAGATCCGCAGCAGGTTGATGGCCATGGCATACCGGAACCCCATCTCATAGAGTGCGATGAGGATCACCAGATTCGCCAGGCCCAGCTTGACCCCGGGAATGCCGATGCTGAAGGGGATCAGCACCTCTACATAGGTGAAGATCAACGCCAGAGTTGCAAACATGGCGCTCATGGTGAGCCGCCGTGTATGACTGATGCGGTCAGTTGGAGATGGCGTCATATTCCTCACCTCCTCCCCGGATCTCGATGACCACCCGGTTGGGCAGACATACGAGGGTCTGCCGGGTCTTGCTGATGGCACCGTCATGGATGCAGATCTTATTCCTGCAGTCGGACTCGGTCATTTGCACTTTCCCGTCTTTTATGATAAACTTATTGACGTGATTCTTTTGTTTCACAGTGACTTCCTGGTCCTGATCCAGCCGGTAGGTTCCATAGGGCTCTCCGGCCACAGAGACCACCACCTGACTGCCGTCGGTATTGCCGAAGGCCACCGCCACGGACAGTGCGATGGACAGCACCACCAGGATCACGAACAGTATAATGTCAGCTTTTGTTATGATCTTAAACATAGGAGTATCTTTCACATGAATAATCTGTTACGCAGCACGCCTCTGCGCGCCGCCGCGGCCGTAATCCTTGCCGCAATACTCATTATACCACAGACCGGCTGTGGGTCAAACACAGGTTCCGAACCTTATAGCAAGCAGAGCTTCTTCTTCGACACCACCTGTCAGGTCTCCATCTACGACATGGAAGAGTACAGCGAGGAAGCCGCAGACGCCGCCATCGAATCCTGTTTCGAAGACTGCCGTCTCTACGAGTCCCTTCTGAGTAAGACCGTCGAGGACTCCGATATTTATAAAATCAATCATGCCGGCGGCAAACCGGTGGAGTGTGACCCCATCACCATCGACGTGATCAAAAAGGGCCTCACCTACTGCAGTCTCACCAATGGAGCCTTTGATATCACCGTAGGCAAGGCCACCGATCTCTGGGACTTCCACGGAGAGAACCCCAAGCCCCCCACAAAGGAAGAGCTGGCGGAAGCCATGAAGTACGTGGACTACGAGCAAATCAAGATCGATGATAATACCGTCACCATGGGCACCAAAAAAGGCGAGATCGACCTGGGCGGCATCGCCAAAGGCTACATCGCAGACCGCATCTCCGAGAAACTTCGGGAACAGGGCGTCACCTCCGCCATCATCAACCTGGGCGGAAACGTGGAAGTCATTGGCGACAAAGAAGGCGAGCCCTTCAAGATCGGCATCGAAGAACCCTACTCCGACCAGAGCGGGATCATCGGTTCCACGCCTCTGACAAACGGCACCATCGTCACCTCCGGAGTCTATGAACGGTACTTCGAATACGACGGCGTCAAATACCACCACATCCTGGACAGCAAAACCGGCATGCCTGTGGACTCCGACATTGTGGGCGTCAGCATCCAGGCCGGCGCCGGCCATTCCGTAGACTGCGACGGCCTGTCCACCTCCTGCCTGCTGCTGGGCTACGACAAAGCCAAGAACCTCATCGGATTCATGGACGGCTACCAGGCCCTCTTCATCCTGAAAGACGGCAGCGTGCAGACCACCGGCGGATTCCAGTTCGAAGCAAGCAATTAATACTATGCTGAAATAAATAAGACTGCTGCAATATCTGCAGCAGTCTTTTGCGTGATTCGCTTATTTCATATCGGTTACTGAAATAGTGTAGGTTCCGGTGAGCTTATCAAGTGAAGAAGCCTTGATCAGGTAATCTCCTGCGGGGATAGGCCCTGAGGTTGACT
>CAMOGZ010000015.1 GCA_946614405.1 uncultured Eubacterium sp.
GGAATCCACATTACAGAAGAAAAACCTTGGTTTTGCAAGGCATAATTGTACTCGGTGTTTAGTAACGGAGGTTCTATACCCCTTCAAACACCCTATATTCTTCTGAAATCGTCGTTTTGTTTTAAATACAGAAGGTTAACCTTCTGAAATGCAAATTAATTCAGATTTGCAGAAGGTTGGTGCGATGAAACTGGGATGTTGGCCGGAAAGCGGGAGCCCGAAGGGAACCGGGATGGCGCCCGGCGCACGCAAAAGGACCGGCGCGCGGGCGCCGGTCCGGGAGCAAAACAGGGCGCCGGTGGCGCCCTGTCTTAGGAAAATCACATTTTCAATTACTCTGCCTGTTTGATGGCTGCCTGTGCGGCTGCCAGTCTTGCTACCGGTACGCGGAACGGTGAGCAGGATACGTAGTTCAGGCCGATTTTGTTGCAGAACTCGATGGAGCGCGGGTCTCCGCCGTGCTCGCCGCAGATGCCAAGCTTCATGCCCGGGCGGGTCTTGCGTCCGAGTTCGGCTGCCATCTGAACCAGCTTGCCGACGCCGCGGCGGTCGAGGTTCTTGAACGGGTCGGATTCCCAGATTCCCTGTTCCAGATAGCTTGCGATGAGCTCTGCGGTATCGTCGCGGGAGAAACCGAAGGTCATCTGGGTCAGGTCGTTGGTTCCGAAGGAGAAGAATTCAGCTTCCTTGGCGATCTCGTCAGCACGCATGCATGCTCTCGGGATCTCGATCATGGTACCTACCTGGTACTCGATCTTGCGGCCGTGCTTCTCCATTACTCTCTCTGCGGTTGCGTTTACGGTCTTCTTGACGCGGGCCAGCTCGTTCTTGGAGCAAACCAGCGGGATCATGATTTCCGGAACGATGTCCAGACCATCTTCCTCGATCACTTCCAGAGCAGCGTCCATGATGGCTTCTACCTGCATCTCAGCGATTTCCGGATAGGTGATGTCCAGACGGCATCCTCTGTGACCCAGCATCGGGTTGACTTCCTTCAGGGACGCAGCGGTTTCCTTCAGGTCTTCAACCGAGATGCCGCTGGATGCGGACAGTTCTTCCATCTCTTCCTCGGTCTTCGGCAGGAACTCGTGGAGTGGTGGATCCAGGAGACGTACGGTCATCGGACGTCCGCCCAGTACCTTATACATTGCCTTGAAGTCGCTCTTCTGGAAGGGCAGCAGCTTAGCCAGTGCCTTTCTTCTGGCTTCTTCAGAGTCAGCAACGATCATCTCACGGATTGCCGGGATTCTCTCTGCTTCGAAGAACATGTGCTCTGTTCTGCAGAGGCCGATTCCCTCAGCGCCAAAGTCGATGGCCTGCTGTGCGTCTCTCGGAGTATCCGCATTGGTACGGATCTTCATGGTGCGGATCTCGTCCGCCCACTTCATGATGGTCTTGAAGTTACCGGAGATCTCAACCGGTACCAGCTTCAGCATTCCTTCATAAACGTCACCGGTGGTTCCGTCTACGGAGATGTAATCTTCGCTGGTGTAAGTCTTGCCTCCGACTTCCAGTGTCTGTGCTTCTTCGTCGATCTTCAGGGCAGAACATCCGGTAACGCAGCACTTACCCATTCCGCGGGCAACGACGGCTGCATGGGATGTAGCTCCACCGTGAGCGGTGAGGATTCCCTGAGCGGCTACCATACCTGCCAGATCCTCCGGGGAGGTCTCGGTACGGACCAGGATCGCCTTCTCGCCGGACTTGGCAACTTCAGCTGCCTGGTCAGCGGAGAAGCAGATCTTACCACAGCCGGCACCCGGAGATGCGTTCAGACCGTGGGCGATCGGTGTTGCAGCTGCTTCTTCTTCAGAGTCAAATCTCGGGTGCAGCAGGTGCTCCACGAAATCCGGCTCGATGCGCAGCAGCGCGGTCTTCTTGTCGATCAGGCCTTCTTCAACCATGTCGACAGCGATATTCACGGCAGCTTCTGCCGTTCTCTTTCCGTTTCTGGTCTGCAGCATGAACAGCTTACCATTCTCAACAGTAAACTCCATGTCCTGCATATCGCAATAGTGCTTCTCCAGAAGCTGTGCAATGTGCTCAAAGCTCTTGTATGCTTCCGGGAAAGACTGTTCCATTTCCGCGATCTTCTTCGGGGTGCGGATTCCCGCAACGACGTCCTCGCCCTGAGCGTTGACCAGGAACTCACCGTAGATCTTGTTCTCGCCGGTGGCCGGGTTTCTGGTGAATGCTACACCAGTACCGGAGTCGTTTCCTTTGTTTCCGAATACCATGGACTGCACGCTGACGGCGGTGCCCAGGTCCTCGGAGATGTCATTCAGCTTACGATACAGGATGGCTCTGTCATTACCCCAGGAGCGGAATACAGCCTTCACGGCTTCCATCAGCTGCTCAGTGGGGTCCTGGGGGAACTCGTGTCCCAGTACTTCCACGTACAAAGCCTTGTAACCCTTGATGATCTCCTTCAGATCTTCTGTGGTCAGATCCACGTCGAATTCAGCGCCGACTTCGGCTTTTTTTCCGTCGAAAATCTCGTTGAAACGCTTCATGGGAACTTCCATGACCACGTCTCCGAACATCTGCAGGAATCTTCTGTAGCTGTCGTATGCGAAACGTTCATTGTCAGTCAGCTTACCCAGTGCTACGACGGTTTCATCGTTCAGGCCAAGATTCAGAACGGTGTCCATCATGCCCGGCATGGAGATCGGCGCTCCGGAACGAACGGATACCAGCAGCGGATCCACAGGATCGCCCAGTTTCTTTCCCATTACGTTCTCGAGTTCAGCCAGCTTGACTTTGATCTCCTCAATAATACCTTCGTCTATTTTCAGGCCGTCTTCATAGTACTTCTTGCAGGCGTCGGTGGTAACGGTGAATCCAAATGGAACCGGAAGACCGATCTTGGTCATCTCTGCCAGGTTTGCACCCTTGCCACCGAGGGTCATGCGCATGTCTTTGGAGCCCTCATTAAACGAATACACAAATTGTTTTTCCATAGGTAAAAATCCTCCATTTCTTAGAACATCAAACGTTCTTCAATATAGCCTTTGACCTGATCGATGGGCAGACGGATCTGTTCCATCGTATCCCGGTCTCGAATGGTGACGCATCCGTCTTCCTGAGTCTGGAAGTCAACACAGATGCAGAATGGAGTACCTATCTCATCTTCTCTACGGTACCTTTTTCCAATCGAACCTGTAACATCGTAGTCCACGTTAAAGTACTTGGACAACTCCTCGTATATAGGCTCTGCCTGGTCTGCCAGCTTCTTGGCCAGCGGCAGAACGGCTGCCTTGAACGGCGCCAGAGCCGGGTGGAAACGCATGACGATACGCGTGTCCTCCTTGCCCTTGGCATCGGTTACAGTCTCCTCATCGTAGGCGTCGATCAGGAATGCCAGCGCTACGCGGTCGGCACCCAGTGACGGCTCGATACAATAAGGGATGTATGTTTCTTTCTCTGCGCCCTCACCTTCGGTAAAGGTCAGCTCCTCTCCGGAATATTCGCTGTGCTTACGCAGGTCAAAGTCTGTTCTGTCCGCGATACCCCAGAGTTCGCCCCATCCAAATGGGAACAGATACTCGAAGTCAGTGGTCGCGTTACTGTAATGAGAAAGTTCTTCTTTCTCATGATCTCTGAGCCGGATATGATCCATGTTCATCCCGAGGGATTCCAGGAACTTACGGCAATATTCTTTCCAATAGTCGAACCATTCCAGATCCGTGCCCGGTTTGCAGAAGAACTCCAGCTCCATCTGCTCGAACTCTCTGGTACGGAATGTGAAGTTGCCCGGTGTGATCTCATTACGGAAGGACTTTCCGATCTGGCAGATTCCGAAAGGAATCTTCTTCCGGGTGGTTCTGGCTACGTTCTTGAAGTTTACAAAGATTCCCTGGGCGGTCTCCGGTCTCAGGTAGATCTGAGCCTTGCTGTCTTCCGTTACTCCCTGGAATGTCTTGAACATCAGGTTGAACTGCCGGATCTTGGTGAATTCCTTCTTGCCGCAATCCGGGCAGGCAATTCCGTGCTCTTCAATGTATTCTTCCATCTTCTCGTTGGGCCATCCGTCAACGACTACCGGCTCCAGGCCGTTTTCCATGACGTAGTCCTCGATCAGCTTGTCAGCACGGAAACGGGAATGGCAGTTCTTGCAGTCGATCAGTGGATCGGAGAATCCGCCAACGTGTCCGGATGCTTCCCATGTTCTGGGGTTCATCAGGATCGCAGCGTCCACTCCCACGTTATACTTGGACTCCTGCACGAACTTCTTCCACCATGCCTTCTTCACGTTGTTCTTGAATTCCACTCCAAGGGGACCGTAATCCCATGTGTTAGCCAGGCCGCCGTAGATCTCGGAGCCCGGGAACACGAATCCGCGTCCCTTGGCAAGAGCAACGATTTTCTCCATTGTCACTTCTTTACTCATTCAGTCTATTACCAACTTTCTTTAGAAAAATTTAAAACGATTTACTTTCTCTTCGGTCTCAGCAGCGGCTTCCTCTACCTTCTCTTCTGCCTCCGCAAAGAGATCCTCAGCCTGCTCTGTGACTTCGTCCTGCTTCTCTCCGAAGATGTCGCGGAAAGCTTCTTCTTTCTCCTGAAGTTCTGCTTCAGCTGCTGCTGCGGATTCTGCAACAGATTCTTCAGCTGCTTCAGCGACTTCTGCGACTGCTTCTGCTGACGGAGCTTCCTCTGCTGCGGCTTCCACGGTTTCGAAAGGAGACTCAGCTGGCTCCTCCTCGCGAAAGGAAGGCTCTTCTGCCGGAGCCTCTTCACAGCACGGCTCCTCAGCCGGTGCTTCCTCACAGCAAGGTTCTTCTGCCGGAGCTTCCTCTTCACATGCGCAGGGCTCTTCCACCGGTGCTTCCTCTGCTGC
Organism: uncultured Eubacterium sp.; assembly: GCA_946614405.1. GTDB lineage: Bacteria > Bacillota > Clostridia > Peptostreptococcales > Anaerovoracaceae > Aminicella. Next base: position 4,841 of record CAMOGZ010000015.1, read on the forward strand.
CGGAGCTTCTTCCTCGCAAGCCTCTGCTGCCGGGCCGACCTTCAGATCATCGATCTTATCCTCGACGAAATCTTCTACGTCTTCCTTCTTGGCCTTGATCTTCTCTACTGCGTCAGATGCGGCGTCCTTAGCCTTGTCTGCTGCGTCCTTGGCAAATTCCAGAGCATCACTGCTCTTTTCCTTTACTGTCTCGAATACGTCCGGAGCAGCTTCTCTGGCCTTATCATACAAGTCAGATCCCTTGCTCTTGGCATCCTCATACAGGTTGCCTGCCTTATCGGTCAGGTTGATCACTTCGCCGTCATCCCCTACGAACTGGATCTGGCATTTGAATCCAACTGCAGCCAGTGCGCCGACGATGACGCCCCAGGGTGCCACGATCACGCCCAGAACTCCTGCGTTCAGAGGAATGTTCAAAATAGTATCTCCGTCACGCTTGATCATGATGCGGGATACGTTACCCTTCTGAACGACCTCCTTCATCTTGTCCAGCAGAGCCTCGCCCTGTGCACCGATCTTCTTGGTGGATGTCTGATCGTCGATGGCATCCTCGATCCCGATGATAGCCTCAACAACGTTTCCATTTGCTTTCTCAAGCGCTTCCTTTGCTTCCTTGTAAGTTACTCCCGTTCTGTCTTTGACCAGTTCGATCTTTTCCAATGTGATTTCCATAAGTTCTACCTCCCTGTTAAAAACGGTTCATAAAAATACTCTCGCTTTTCAGACCACCGATATCCAGGTGGTAAGAAATATAGTCTCTGATGATCGTCTGCAGCTGCCCTGCAACGGCGTCGTCCAGAGCGATCTTGCGGAACGATTTCAGAGAATTTAACGCAAAGTAATTCAATATACCTACTATATCAAACTTTGCGCTATAAATCAACGAATCTCGCTGATTTTTGACACAATCATCACATACCATTCCCCCGGAAGAAATGCTGAAGTGGTGCAGGTTTTCTTTGTGCCCGCAGGAGGTGCATGCCGTGAGCTCCGGGAACATCCCCAGGATGCGCAGCACCTTCACCTCGTAGGCCAGGACCAGGGTCTCATACTGCTTCTTCCGCTGGGACAGCTCTGCCAGAAACTCGATGAGCAGGCTGAAGATCCCCGGCTGGGGGACCTCCTCCGGGATCAGCTTCTCCGTGAGCTCCAGGACATAAGACGCGTACATGTACTTGTCCAGGTCTTCCCCGATGCTGTAGTAGCTCTCGATGGTCTCGGCTTTGTCGAGGTTGTAGTAGTTTCTGCCCTGGAAGATCTGGTAGCTTCCGTGGGTAAAAGGGCGCAGCGCAAGAGAGGAGCGGCTCTTCCCCCGCTCGCCGGCTCCTGCGCCTACGCTGATCTTTCCGTATTTCTTTGTGAACAAAAGGATCATCCTGCGGCCGTCCCCCGTTTTGGTCTGGCGGAAAATGATCCCTTCATCGCTCAGATGCATTTAATCCCTTTCCTTATATCCGAAGTTTGCCAGGTCGAAGTCGCTGTCGCGCCAGTTCTCCCGGACTTTCACGAAGAGCTCCAGGTAGACTTTGGTCCCAAGCAGTGCCTCCAGCTCCACCCGGGCGGCCTTGCCGATGCCCTTCAGTTTCTTTCCCTGTTTGCCGATGATGATGCCCTTATGGGACTTCTTCTCGCAGTAGATCACCGCGCTGATGCGGTCGATCTTCTCCTCTTCCTTGAAGGACTCGATCTCCACGGCCACGCCATGGGGGACCTCCTCGTTCAGGTACAGGAGGATCTTCTCCCGGATGATCTCGCTCACCAGGAACCGCTCGGGGTAGTCGGTGATCATGTCCTCCGGGAAGTACATGGGTCCCTCCTCCAGAAGCTCGGTGATCCGGGCCAGAAGCTCCGGCACGTTGGTGCCCTTCAGGGCGGAGGTGCCGTAGATGTCGGCGAAGATGCCCATGTCGTTGTATTCGTTATAGATCTCCAGGTAGTCCTCCGGCTCCATGGTGTCCATCTTGTTGACCACCAGGATCTTCGGGGTGTCCACCTGGGACAGCATCTCTGTGATGTAGCGGTCGCCGGGGCCCGCGGACAAAGGCCCGTCCACCAGGAAGAGGATCACGTCCACTTCCTTCAGTGTGCCGATGGCCATGTCGGTCATGGCGGTGCCCAGCTTGTTTCTGCCCTTGTGGATGCCCGGGGTGTCGATGAACACCATCTGCACGTCCTCGGTGGTATAGATGCCGCGGATGCTGTTGCGGGTGGTCTGCGGCTTGTCCGAGGTGATGGCGATCTTCTCTCCCAGGATCTGATTCAGCAGGGTGGACTTGCCCACGTTGGGGCGTCCCACGATTCCAATAAATCCTGACTTCATGTATTCCCTCTCTATAGTACAAAGTGATCCGGCAGCAGTTCTGCCAGTGTGTAGCTTACCAGATGATCGGCATCGTCTCCGGTGATCACCCGCAGGTCCGTCCCGAACTCGGACAGAAACTGCCGGCAGATGCCGCAGGGCGATGCGGAGCCTCTGCTGGATGTGATGGCGATGGCGGTGAACTTCCGGTGTCCCTCGGACACAGCCTTGACGCAGGCGGTGCGCTCTGCGCAGATGGTGGCACCAAAAGATCCATTCTCCACGTTGACGCCGGTGTAGACGGTGCCGTCCTCACACAGCAGGGCTGCTCCCACATTGAAATGGGAGTACGGGGTGTAGGCGTTCTTCATGGCTTCCCTGGCCATGCAGTATAATTCTCTGTCGTTCATATCTTACTCCCGGGTGATGCCGAGGTCTCCCATGACCTCTTCCTCTCTGGCGCGCATCTCTCTCTTCTCATCCTCTTCCATGTGGTCATAGCCCAGAAGGTGCAGGATGCTGTGGACGAAGAGATAGATGATCTCTCTCTCGAAAGAATGGCCGTATTCCTCAGCCTGGGCCTCTGCCTGCTCCCGGCAGATCACCACGTCCCCCAGCTCGATGAGGTCCCCGGTCATCTCCTCCGGGCTCTCAAACTGCGGAAAGGACAGTACGTCGGTGACCCGGTCCACGCCCCGGTAGTCCCGGTTCAGCTGATGGATCTCCTCCGGTGAGACGAAGCTCACGCTGACCTCGCAGGCCTCGGGATCCACTCCCTCGCCCCGGACACATATCTCCGCCGCCTTCTCCATGACAGCCAGGATCTCAGCGGAGACCTGCTGCTCTTCTGCAAAATAGATGGTCATTATTTCTCCTTCTTATAATATCGGTCATATGCCTGGATGATCCTCTTGACCATCTCATGACGCACCACGTCCACGTCCTTCAGATAGCAGAAGTCGATGCCCTTCACGTCCTTCAGGACCCGGGTGGCTTCCACCAGTCCGCTCTTCTTCCCCTTGGGAAGGTCGATCTGGGTCACGTCTCCTGTGACCACCACCTTGGACCCGAATCCCATACGGGTCAGGAACATCTTCATCTGTTCCTGGGTGGTGTTCTGGGCCTCGTCCAGGATGATGAAGGCATCGTCCAGGGTCCGGCCGCGCATGTAAGCCAGGGGGACCACCTCGATGGCCTCCTTCTCCTTCAGCTTCAGGGCGTTCTCTCTGCCCAGGATATCATAGAGTCCGTCGTACAAAGGCCGCAGGTATGGGTCTACCTTCTCCTGGAGGTCTCCCGGAAGGAACCCCAGGTTCTCCCCTGCTTCCACCGCCGGACGGGCCAGAATGATCTTCTGGACTTCTTTATTCTTAAAAGCATTGATGGCCATGGCCACGGCGATGTACGTCTTGCCGGTTCCCGCAGGACCGATGGCAAATACCACATCCTTGGTCCGGATGCTGTCCACGTACTTCTTCTGTCCGATGGTCTTGGCCTTGATGGGCTTGCCCCGGGTGGTGAAACAGATGATATCTTTGGAAATATTCTGTTCCGCGTAGGACACGCCGCTTTCCTGCAGGGAGATGATGTAATTCACCTTCTGCTCGTCCACGCGCTCTCCGGAACGCACCAGAGACATCAGTTCATTCAGGATCCGCTCTGCCATGTCCGGATCCTCACCCTTCAGCAACAGATAGTCATCTCTCTGGATGATCTCCACTCCCGTGGCCTCCTTGATGAGGCGGAGATTGGAGTCCAGATTTCCGAAAAGATCCTCGATATCGATGGTCTCATCGATCCGGATCCGCTTCATTTCCGTATTTCCCAAATAGTTCCTCCATATAGAAAATTCACGGCTTTGCCGCTGCTTTTATTATATAATAAGAGCTGTTGCGGTGCAACAGCTCCTTCGTCTTATTCCTCTGACAGAAACTTCATTACGACTTCCTTGACGTCGTTGCCGTCGGCCAGGCCTTTCACCTTGCCCATGACCGGCCCCATCAGTTTGCCCATGCTCTTCCGGCTCTTCTCAATGTTGAGTGCCTCTGCTGTTTCCCGGACGATCTCTTCGATCTTTTCCTTGGACAGCTGCTCGGGGATATACTTGGACAGAACCTTGATCTCAGCGTTATATGCATCAAGTAGATCTTGTCTTCCGGCTTTCTCAAAGTCAGCAAGTGCATCCTTGCGCATCTTGATCTGCTTCTGCAGGATGGCAACGACACCAGCATCATCAAGTTCTTCCCGTTTATCCACCTCGAACTGCTTCACAGCAGCGCGTGCCAGACTGATGGTGTTCTTAGCGACCTCGTCGCGCGCTTTCATCGCTTCCTTGAAGTCCTTCATCAGTTCTTCTTTTAAGCCCATTATTTCACCTCGTTTCCTTGATAAAATGGCCTAAAAGACTAGTATTTCTTAGCCTTTTTTCTTGCGGCTTCAGACTTTTTCTTTCTCTTTACGCTCGGCTTCTCATAGTGCTCTCTTTTTCTGACTTCTGCCATGACGCCGTCTCTTGCGCATGATCTCTTGAATCTCTTCAGAGCGCTTTCCAAGCTCTCGTTTTCTCTAACGATGACCTGTGCCATATTCCAAATTCACCTCCTGCCCATTGAAAAATACAGCCGGAATGCCTATAACGGAATAATTATACTCGATTTTCCCTTTCAACGCAAGTATTTTCTTGATTCCGCCCGTTCTTATTCACCGATGGTCAGTTCCGGCCCGGTATAATCGTTTAATCCCTTAAACTTATATCCCTTTTCCGAATAGTGCTTCAGGATCCCTTCTGTGATCTCTGCCGCCTGCGAGTTAGTGTTGGCATCGTGGATCAGCACGATGGGCACCTCATGGATATCGATGGTGGCGATACCCTTCTTTACCATTTCTTCTGTGGTCATTTCCACACCCACGGCATCGTCTGTATAGGAATTCCAGTCGATCTCCGTGTATCCTCTCCGATGCAGCTTATTCATGACGGATTTCATGGTATCCGGACCCATGATGTCATTGTTTCCTCCTCCGGGGAACCGCCAGTAGGCGCATTCGATCCCGGTGAGGTCCCGGATCACCTTCTCCGCCCGGTCAAAATCCGCAAGGTATGCTTCTTCTGACTTGTAGATCTCGTTATAATCATTGGAATAGGTGTGGATCCCGATGGTATGTCCCTCCAGGACAGTCCTCTTCAGGATGTCCGGAGTCGCTTCCACCTGATATCCCACCACGAAAAACGTGGCTTTTGCATCATATTTCTTCAGCACGTCAAGTACCGCCGGGGTCGCCTCCTTGGACGGTCCGTCCTCGAAGGTCAGGAAGATGGTCTTCTTGATCTTCTTGGCTTTCACCACCACCGGGATGGTCACTTCCTGCCCGTTGGGGGTGGAACAGCTGATCTCGCATTCCCCTGCTCTCACGGCGTTCACGATACCGTCCTGGGTGACCTTGACCACTCCGTTATTGCTTGAGCGGAAGGTCAGCTCCGGCCTTCTGCCGTTTTCCGGATCGTATTCCAGAGGGATCTTCTCAGTCTCCCCCGCCTTCATGCTGAGCTCCCCGATGGCGAAATTCACGTCCGCTTCCGCTGTGAATCCTGAGATGAGGATGATCCCTCCCAGGATGGCAAACACCAGAGCGGCGGCTATGACAAGCAGCTGAAGTGTTCTCATGCTCATGCTGCGTTTCATTCAAACCTCCAAATCAGCCCGGTGGCCAGGTCAGTTTCCGCTTGCCCAGGATGTGGAAGTGAAGATGCTTCACCGTCTGGAATGCATCCTCTCCATTATTGATCACAACACGATAGCCATTTTCCAGTCCCAGATCAGCTGCCAGTTCATGGATCTTGAACATGATGTATCCCATCAGTTCCCGGTCTTCCTCGGTTACAGCATCCAGCGAAGAAATATGCTTCTTCGGGATCACCAGTACGTGGACCGGTGCCTGGGGTTCCAGGTCATGGAAGCAGATGATCTTGTCATCTTCATATACAGCTTCGGTGGGAATGTCATGTCCTGCAATTGCGCAAAAAATACAATCTGCCATCTACTTGCTCCTTTCCTGCGGGGCTTCGATCTCCCCGCACATTCCGTCCCGGAAGAGTCCGGTGAGCCGCACGTTTGCAAACTCCCCGCACATCTTCTCATCACCGGGCACATAGACCCGGATGTAGTTGTCGGTGTATCCTGCTACCCATCCTTCTTGATCACACACTTCGAACAAAACCTTCCGGCATGTTCCCACGCAGCTTTCGAAGAACTTCCTCTCAGCCTCCGCCGCGCAGGCGATGAGCCTCTGGCTCCGCTCGTTCTTTACATCTCCCGGGATCTGGTCCGGCATGGCGTCCGCCACGGTCCCGGATCTGCGGGAATATTTGAATGCGTGTACTTTACAGTAACCCGCCTTCGAAACAATGTCAAGACTATCCAGAAATTCTTCCTCGGTCTCCCCCGGAAATCCAACGATGATGTCGGTGGAGATCCCGTACCACGGATCGGTGCCCCGCAGCACGTCTACGATCTCCAGATAGTCTTTCCGGTCATATCTGCGATTCATGCGGGAAAGGACCTGGTCCGACCCGCTCTGGATCGAGAGGTGCAGATGATGACACAGCTTGTCGTATTTCAGCAGTTTCTTTACATATTCTGCGTCGATGACGGTGGGCTCCAGGGAGCTCAGCCGGATCCGGAAGTCTCCGGGCAGCGCGTCGATCTTCGCAATGAGGGGCTCGATCCCCTCTCCATTCTGTTCCGTCCCGTAAAGGGCCGTGTTGATGCCGGTGAGAACGATCTCCCGGTAGCCTTTGTGCAAAAGGCCCCGGACCTCCGCAAGGATGTCCTCCTGGCTGCGGCTCCGGATCTTCCCCCGGGCATAGGGAATGATGCAGTAGGAACAAAACCGGTTGCACCCTTCCTGGATCTTGATGAAAGCCCTCGACCTTGCCTCCATGGCCTCGATGATCCCCAGATCCTCGAATCCCGTGAGCTCGTCGTAATCCTTGATCCGGCAGGCGGACTCGTGACTCTCCTGCCACTGCCCGATGAGCTTCAGAAGTTCTCCCTTGTTGTTATTCCCGGTGACGATCTGCACGCCCTCGATGGCGGACACTTCCTCCGGTTTCATCTGGGAGTAGCATCCCGTGACGCAGACCAGCGCCTCCGGGTTCACCTTCCGGGCTCTGCGGATGAACTGGCGGGACTTGCGGTCCGCCAGATTGGTGACGGTGCAGGTGTTCACCACATAGACGTCGGCGAAGCAGTCATCGGGGACGATCTCATAGCCCGCCTCCTGGAACTGCTCCTTCAGAGCCTCGGTCTCGTACTGGTTGACCTTGCACCCAAGGGTATGGAATGCCGCCTTCATCACGCCTCACCCTTGCGGGCCGCGATGCAGCACCACTCACCCTTTTCCATAACTTCAACAATGGCGAAACCGGCCCCTTCCAGAGCCTCTTTCACCATTTCTTCTTTTTCTACTAAAATGCCGGAGGTGATGTACAGACCTCCCTCCGCAAGATGCTGCGGGATGCCGGGGGTGATCATGCAGATGAGCTCTGCCATGAGGTTTGCCACCACCAGGTCTCCCTGAAATTCCACGCCCTGGGTCACGTCGCCGTATTCGGCGCGGGCGGCATGGTCGACTTTGTTTAAGGTAAGATTCTCCCTGGCCACTTCCACAGCGGTCTCGTCGATGTCCACGCCCAGGACCTCACTGGCTCCCAAAAGCACCGCGGCGATGCTGAGGATCCCGGATCCGCAGCCTGCGTCCAGCACCTTCTGTCCCGGGACCAGATACTTCTCCAGCATCTGGATGCACATGGAGGTGGTCTCATGGGTGCCGGTGCCGAAAGCCATGCCGGGGTCGATCTCGATGAGCTTGTCATCCGGCTTCAGGTCGGGGTACTCCTCCCAGCTGGGCTTGATGACGATATGCTCCGCCACCCGGAAAGGCTTGAAGTACTCTTTCCACTTGTCTTTCCATTGGGAGTCGTCCTGCTCGCTGACCCTCAGGTTCAGGGGCCCCAGGTCCATCTCTCCGGTAAATTCTCCGTTGTAGGCCGCCAGTGCCAGCTGAGTGATCTCGTCACGGATCAGCTCCACCTCGTCCTCGCTCTCCGTGTAAACGGTGACCATGGGGGTCTGCTGAAGACCCTTCACCACGTCATCCTCCACGTAATCCCACTCGTAGGACTCCTTCTTATCCATGAGTTCCTGGATGTCTGCGGGGTCGGTGACCACGGTATTCTCAATGCCGATGGCCAGCAGCTTGGCGCACACTACTTCGATTCCATATTCTGATGTGTCGATGTCAATTTGATAGTATTTCATGCATAGTAGTATACCATTTTTGGGGCGTTTCGTAAAGGCATCTCCCTATATATCACAGCAGAAGAGCCCGCCTCCTGAGTGGAGACGGGATCTTGTTATTGTCTTTATTCCAGCTATTTCGCCCAGCCCTGGCAG
>CAMOGZ010000016.1 GCA_946614405.1 uncultured Eubacterium sp.
GATTCTCTGACCCGGATCCCGGTCTTGATCTCCGTTCCGTCCGGATACCGGATGGCCACGGCGATCTCTGTTCTCTCCGTGAATCCCTTCTCCTTCACCTGATTCATAAAGACAGGGATCTTCGGGTGATTTGCCAGAAAGGTACTGTAAGCCTGTCTGGCCTTCATTAACATCTCCATATTGCCGAAATTAAAATTGCCGAAATTCATCTCATCTCTCCCTTTGTCAAAACAGGCTGCCGCATCACTGCGGCAGCCTTGTCTCATTCTGTTACCGGTCCACCACCCGGAAATCAAAGATATCCGGACGGTTATAATGACCAATGGCATCGAATTCCATCTTGCTGGATGCTACATCATCCATGTTCAGATCCGCATAGATGATGCCTTCCTTATCCCAGACCGGCTCCGTCAGATAGTGGCCGTAAGGATCCACCACGCAGCTTCCGCCGCGGCAGACCACATCCTCCAGCCGTTCCACTTCCTCGGCCCGTGCCAGATCCTCCGGATAGCTGCTCTTTCGGAAGAGGAGATCACTGTTCAGAACGAAGCAGTGTCCCTCGATGGCAATGTGACGGATGGTGTTCTGCCATTCCTCATTGTCATTGGTATTGGGCGCGATATAGATCGTAACGCCCTTCTCGTAGAGCACCATTCTGGCAAGAGGCATATAGCTCTCCCAGCAGATCAGACTTCCGATGGGCCCCCATGGTGTATGGACCACGGGGAAGTAGCCTTTGTTGGCGTCTCCCCAGACCACACGCTCCGCCCCGGTGGGCTTGATCTTGCGATGAGCCGCCTTGATCTTTCCATCCGGTCCGAAAATCAGATTGGTATTATACAGCGTCCCATTCACAGGATCCCGCTCCGAGATGCCGATGCTGACGTAAGCGCCGGCCTTCTTGGCGGCCCATGCGATCCGTTCCGTTTCCGGACCCGGTACCACAACAGAAGCATCGTAATAACGCTTCCAGTCCACGCGTCCCTTCTCCTCGCGGGCGCCCACGGTAAACCCGAAGGTCAGTCCGTAGGGATAGCCCGGGATCGACATTTCCGGGAACACGATGAGGTCGCAGTCACGGCCTCCCGCGTAGGAAATGTATTCTATGATCTTCTGGGTGCAAGCGGCCTTGTCGAACAAAACCGGCTCGAACTGCACCAGAGCGACCTTGCAATTCTTCTCTAAATCCTTCATCGTTCCTCTCCTATATAATTATCGAAGGATCAGTCTTCCAGCATAACGGCGCCCTTGCAGGCTGGTCCTACCATCTTGGAATAGCGGTAGAGCCATCCCTTCTTGATGTTCGGCTCACGAGGCACATAGCTCTCGCGGCGCTTCGCCAGTTCTTCGTCAGATACTTTTACGTTGAGCTTTCCGGCCGGAATATCGATCTCGATGATATCGCCTTCCTCGATCAGTCCGATGTTTCCGCCACTGGCAGCTTCCGGACAAACATGTCCGATGGAAGCACCGCGGCTGGCTCCGCTGAAACGTCCGTCAGTGATCAGAGCGACGGTCTTGTCCAGCTTCATGCCGGCCAGTGCACTGGTGGGATTCAGCATCTCACGCATGCCCGGGCCGCCCTTGGGACCCTCATAGCGGATGACGACCACATCTCCGTCCACGATCTTTCCATCGTAGATGTCAGCGATGGCATCCTCTTCACAGTCATAGACTCTGGCCGGACCGCTGTGCACCAGCATTTCCGGAGCAACGGCGCTGCGCTTGACCACAGCTCCCTCCTGGGCGATGTTGCCCCACATGATGGCGATGCCGCCGGTCTCACTGTACGGATTGTCGATGGTACGGATGGCATCGGTCTTCACATAAGCGTGCTCGATGTTCTCCCCTACGGTCTTTCCGTTGGCGGTGATCAGGGATGTGTCGATCAGTCCCTTCTTATTCAGCTCTGCCAGAACAGCCTGTACGCCGCCGGCATAGTTCAGGTCGTGCATGTGGGTGCCGCCGGCGGGAGCCAGGTGGCACAGGTTCGGAGTCTTGGCGCTCATTTCGTTGAAGATCTCCATATTCAGCTCGATGCCTGCCTCATTGGCCAGAGCCAGAAGGTGCAGCACGGAGTTGGAGGAGCAGCCCAGAGCCATGTCGCAGGCCAGAGCGTTTCTCAGAGACTTCTCATTGATGATCTGGCGAGCGGTGATGCCCTTCTCCACCAGACCCATGATGGCCATTCCTGCATGCTTGGCCAGCATGATACGGCCACTGTGAACAGCCGGGATGGTCCCGTTTCCGGGAAGTGCGATGCCCACTGCCTCGCAGAGACAGTTCATGCTGTTTGCCGTATACATTCCGCTGCAGGATCCGCATCCCGGGCAGACGTTCTGCTCGTAATCCATCAGACCATCGTCATCGATGATGCCGGCTTTGCGGGCTCCTACTGCCTCAAACATCTTGGACAGGGAAGTCTCCACGCCGCCGACCAGACCGCTCATCATGGGGCCGCCGGAGCAAACGACTGCAGGAATGTCCAGACGCAGAGCGCCCATGACCATTCCCGGAACGATCTTATCGCAGTTTGGTACCAGCACCAGTCCGTCGAACTGATGGGCATTGGCCATGGTCTCCACGCTGTCAGCGATAAGTTCACGGCTGGCCAGGGAATACTTCATTCCGATGTGTCCCATGGCGATACCGTCGCAAACACCGATGGCAGGAACCATGATGGGGGTTCCTCCGGCCATTCTGACGCCGGCCTTGACGGCCTCGGTGATCTTGTCCAGGTGCATATGTCCCGGGACGATCTCACTGTGTGCAGATACCACTCCGATCAGCGGACGCTCCAGTTCTTCCTTGGTATATCCCATTGCATAGAACAGGCTTCTCATTGGGGCACGTTCTACGCCCTTTGTTACGTTATCACTTCGTCTTGTCATATTTTACCTCATAAACAAAAGGCACCGCCCCTGCCCCCAAAGGAGCAGAGGCATGCCGTATTTTACTTAAACTACTGCTGCAGCCAGCTCATCATCTTGCGGAGCTCTCTGCCTACTTCGTTAACAGGATGCTCTGCCTGTTTTTTTCTGGTAGCAAGGAACTTAGCCTTTCCGCCGGCATTGAATTCCTGGATGAATTCAGAAGCGAAGGTTCCGTCCTGGATGTCCTGCAGGATCTTCTTCATGTTCTTTCTGGATTCCTCGGTGATGACCTTCGGTCCGGAGATATAGTCACCGTATTCAGCGGTGTTGGAGATGGAGTATCTCATCATATCGAAGCCCTTGGCATAGATCAGGTCAACGATGAGCTTCATCTCGTGGATGCACTCGAAGTATGCCATTTCCGGAGCATATCCTGCCTCAGTCAGGGTCTCCCAGCCAGCCTTCATCAGCTCGCAGACGCCGCCGCACAGTACAGCCTGCTCACCGAACAGGTCGGTCTCAGTCTCTTCACGGAAGGTGGTCTCGATGATTCCGGCTCTGCCTGCTCCGATTCCGGAAGCGTATGCCAGTGCCAGGTCCTTAGCCTTGCCGGATGCATCCTGGTAAACAGCGATCAGAGAAGGAACGCCGGCTCCCAGTGTATACTGCTCACGAACGATGTGTCCCGGGCCCTTCGGCGCGATCATGATAACATCGATGTCAGCAGCCGGTACGATCTGCTGGAAGTGGATGTTGAATCCGTGTGCGAATGCCAGTGCGTTGCCCTCGTGGAGATGGGGTGCGATCTGCTCTCTGTAGATCTTAGCCTGCAGTTCGTCCGGGGTCAGCATCATAACGATATCGCCTGCCTCTGCAGCATCTTCGATATCCATTACGGTCAGGCCTGCGTTCTTAGCCTTTTCCTCATGGGAGGAGCCCGGTCTCAGACCGACGACGACGTTTGCGCCGCTCTCCTTCAGATTCATGGCATGAGCATGGCCCTGGCTTCCGAATCCAATGATGGATACAGTCTTTCCGTCCAGTACGCTGAAGTTACAATCTGCGTCATAATACTTGGTAATCATTGTTCCTAAGTCTCCTTTATCTATTTCGATTTGTTACAAATTTGATACAACGTTTATATTTTATCACTATTCGATCAATCAAGCAACGGTGAAGTGCGTACGTTCCGCTCTACTGCCGTCACGCCGCTGCGGCTGTAGTCCACGATCTCGTATTCCCGCATCAGATCCAGGAATCCGTTCAGCTTCTCCGGGGCGCCGGTCACCTCGATGACCATGCTTCCGGTGGAGAGATCCACTACATGTCCGCGGAACACATCGATGATGTTCTTCAGTGTGCCCCTCTGCTCCGGTGATGCATTGACCTTTACCAGCAGAAGCTCTCTGTACAGAGTGTTCTCCCGGTTCAGGATGTTCACCTGACGGACCACCTCCATCTTCTCGATCTGGGCGATGATCTGTGCCAGGAACTGCTCTTCCACGTCGAATACCATGGTGATCCGGGTGATCCCCGGGTCATTGGTACTGGACACCGTGATGGTATCAATGTTGAAGCCCCGGCGTCCCAGGACGCTTCCGACTCTTGTCATAACGTTCGGGGAGTTTTCGACGAGAACGCTGACGATGATCTTTTTCATTTCTTTTGCCATATTCTCGTCCTCCTTAATCTGTAATGATATCTTCTACGGTCTTGCCGCCCGGGATCATCGGGAGCACGCGCTCCTCCTTCTCGATGCGGCAGTCGATCCAGACAGGACCTTCCGACTTCAGAGCTTCTTCCATAGCTGCCCGGAATTCCTCCATGGTCTCCACGTGGTATCCCTTCAGTCCGAATCCCTCTGCCAGCTTGACAAAGTCGGTCTTTCTTTCCGGGACGGTGCTGGAGTATCTGCTGCCATAGAAGATGGTCTGCCACTGATAGACCATACCCAGGACGCTGTTATTGAAGATCACAGTGATGATGGGCAGGTTCTGACTGACGGCAGTGCATGCCTCATTCAGGTTCATGTGGAAGGAACCGTCTCCTGTGAGATGGATCACTCTGCAGTCCGGACATCCTTCCTTGGCGCCGATGGCAGCTCCGTAACCGAAGCCCATGGTGCCCAGGCCTCCGCTTGTGAGGAACTTCTTCGGCTTCTTGAACTTCAGGTACTGGGCCGACCACATCTGATGCTGACCGACATCGGTAACATAGATGGTCTCATCGTTGCACATGTTGCTGATGGTCTCCAGGATTTCCTTGGGATCCATTCCGTGGTCCATGGTCCTCTTCTGGGCGGATTTCTTCTTCCAGCCCACGACGCGGTCATGCCACTCATAATGTCTTGCTTTATCCACATACGGAAGTGCCCGGGTCAGGACCTCCTTCACGTCCCCGACGCAGCACTTGTCGATGGGTACGTTCTTATTGACCTCACTGGCGTCGATATCGATCTGAACGATGCGGGCACGTCTTCCCCATTTCTTGGTGTTCAGGGCCACACGGTCGCTGAAACGTGCTCCCAGAGCGATGATGAGGTCTGCCTGGTCGATGGCCCGGTTGGCTGCCACGGTTCCGTGCATGCCAATGAGCCCCAGATCCAGTTCATCATCCGCACTGACAAGGCCGGATGCCATCAGTGTATGGACGCATGGGATATCTGCCTTATGCAGCAGTTCATTCACCTCATCCCAGGCTTCTGCGGACATGCATCCGCCGCCAAGATAAGCCACCGGCTTCTCGGCATTATTGATCATCCGCACCACATCGGCTACATCGTCCTTGGAGGGAACCGGTGCCGGTGTCAGTGCCATGGGAGGCTTGTTGGTGAACTCTGTCTTCGCTGCGGTCACGTCCTTGGTGATGTCCACCAGGACCGGTCCCTTCCGGCCGCTGTTTGCGACACGGAAAGCATTACGAAGAGCGTCCTCCAGATTCTCGATATCGTTGACGAAATAATTTAGTTTGGTGATCGGAATGGTGATTCCGGCAATGTAGATCTCCTGAAAGGCGTCTCTTCCGATCAGGCTGTTATCAACATTGGATGTGATCGCCACCATGGGGATACTGTCCATATATGCTGTAGCGATACCGGTGACCAGGTTCGTTGCACCCGGTCCGCTGGTTGAAAAGACGACTCCCGTCTTGCCGGTGGCACGGGCATAGCCGTCTGCCGCGTGGCTGGCCCCCTGTTCATGGGCGGTCATCACGTGTTTGATCCGGTCGCTGTATTTATACAGCTCATCATAGATATTCAGAGCCGCGCCGCCGGGATAGCCAAACACGGTATCCACACCATGATCGAGCAGGACCTCCAGCACGATCTGTGATCCAGTCAGTTGCATTGTATTACCTCATTTCATAATAGTCCAACCTTAATTATAGCTTATGACTTTCAAAAGTCAACCGTCACGAAGTCTCTTCCATGTGTTTGTAATGGGCGTAGCGATTTTCCGCATCCTTGCTTCCCACGGAGAAAAGCTCCTTGGCATTCTCCGGGAAAGTGCGCTTCAGAGCGCTGTAACGAGTTTCTCCGTCCAGGAAGTCCTCATACTTCATCTTCGGTTCCTTGGAATCAAGATGCAGAGGCTGTTCCTTTCTCGGGTCATAGCGGTACAGCAGCCAGTAGCCTGAGTCCACTGCCCTCTTCATTTCCTCCTGAACTTTGTTCATACCGCTGCGGATGCCGTGGGATGTGCATGGAGTGTACGCCACGATGACACTCGGTCCGTCGTACTCCTCTGCTTCCTTCAGGGCTTTGATCAGCTGGTTCGGGTCTGCGCCCATGGCCACCTGTGCCACGTAGACGTTGCCGTAGCTCATCATGATGCCGCCCAGGTCCATCTTCTTGCTCCTCTTGCCGCTGGAGGCGAACTGTGCCACGGCGCCGATAGGCGTGGCCTTGCTGCTCTGTCCTCCGGTGTTGGAGTAAACCTCAGTATCGATGACGAAGACATTGACGTTCTCGCCGCTTGCGATAACATGGGCCAGGCCGCCGAAGCCGATGTCGTAGGCCCATCCGTCTCCGCCGTACATCCAGAAGGTCTTCTTGGCCAGCTGATCCTTCTGAAGCAGGATCGCCTTTGCCTCCGGAGTGTCTTCCTCCTCCAGCAGAGCACAAAGCTTATCGGCCGTTCTTCTGGAGCCGTCGAAGTCATCGAAGTTATCCAGATAACGGATGCAGGCCGTCCGGAGTTTTCCTTCCGCCGTGTTGGCCAGATCCTCTACCTTGGCTTTCACAGACTCCCGCTGGGCTTTGACCGAAAGGTACATACCCAGGCAGAGCTCTGCATTGTTCTCGAACAGAGAGTTGGTCCATGCCGGTCCGAAACCTCTGTGGTTCGTGGTATATGGAATGCCCGGCATCGATGCGCCCCAGGCCTGGGAGCATCCGGTGCCGTTGGCCCAGTAAACACGCTCGCCGAAGAGCTGGGTCATCAGCTTGGCATAAGGTGTCTCTCCGCATCCTGCGCAGGCTCCGGAGAATTCCACCAGCGGCTGACGGAACTGGCTTCCCTTCACCGTCCAGCGGTTGAAGATGTCCCCCTTGTCGGAGAGAGACAGGCCGTAGTCCCAGCAGTCTTTGCTCTGCTGTGTCAGTTCCACCGGTACCATCTCCAGGACTCCCGTCGGACAGCACTCTGCGCAGCTTCCGCAGCTGGTGCAGTCGTAGTGAGAGACGGCGATGGAGAAGTGATATCCCTTGGCAGATCCGGTGGCCGGAATGGTGTCGAATCCCTCCGGCGAATTAGCCTTCTCCTCATCATTCAGGAGATAGGGCCGCAGACATGCATGAGGACATACGATGGCGCAGCGGTTGCACTGCACGCACTTGGTGGCGTCCCATTTGGGCACGGTGATGGCATAGCCCCGCTTCTCATGAGCCGTCAGACCCATGGGGGTGTTTCCGGTCTCGTAGCCGATGAAGGAGCTGACCGGAAGGTCGTCTCCCTTCTGGGCGTTGATGGGATGCAGGATCCTCTTCACCACATCCTTGATGTCGCAGTTGCCGCAGTACTCACCGCTGCCGCAGTCTTCTACTGCGTCATTCAGGATCTTCACGGCGACATTGGGTGTATCCGGAAGGTTCGCCCATTCTGCAGGGACCTTCACCTCGATCAGTTCCTGATCTCCGGCATCAATGGCGGCGATGTTTCTGGCCACCACGTCGTCACCCTTTGTATAGTAGGTGGAACGAGCTGCTTCCTTCATGCGCTCCAGCGCCTCTTCCTTGGGGATCAGTCCCGCGATGGAGAAGAATGCTGCCTGAAGCACCGTATTGGTATGGCTGCCCAGTCCCAGACGCATGGCGATCTCCGTGGCGTCGATGACGTAGAACTTAATGTCGTTGACAGCAAGGTAACGCTTGACGTCATTGGGCAGATGCTCATCCAGCTCGTAGGGCTTCCATTCACAGTTCAGAAGGAATGTGCCGCCGGGCTTCAGCTCGCTGACCATATCGTAAAGCCGCAGAAAACTCTGGTTGTGGCAGGCCACAAACTCGGCTCTCTTTACATAGTAACTGCCCCGTACCGGTTCCCTGGAGAAACGCAGGTGGGACTTGGTGACGCCGAAGGACTTCTTGGCGTCGTATTCGAAGTATGCCTGGGCATGCATCCCCGCCGCTTCTGACAGGATGTGCACGGTGTTCTTGTTGGCTCCCACTGTTCCGTCGCCGCCAAGACC
This sequence comes from uncultured Eubacterium sp., assembly GCA_946614405.1. GTDB lineage: Bacteria > Bacillota > Clostridia > Peptostreptococcales > Anaerovoracaceae > Aminicella. Next base: position 8,562 of record CAMOGZ010000016.1, read on the forward strand.
CCAGAACTTGCATCGATAGGCTTTGCCGCCGGATACGCCCGAGACATGGGGTGCATCCAGGGACAGATGGGTCACGTCATCGTTGATGCCGATGGTGAATCCATCCTTGGGCTGATCCTTGGACAGGTTGTCGAAGACCGCCAGGATCTGGTCCGGATCGGTGTCCTTGGAGGACAGGCCGTAGCGTCCTCCGATGACCTTGAAGAATCGTCCGGTCTTGACCATAGCTGTACAGAAATCCTCATAGAGAGGCTCCCCTGCCGAGCCCATTTCCTTGCAGCGGTCCAGGACTGCCACACGCTTTACGGTCTCCGGGATCACTTCCATCAGTTTCTCCGCGGAGAATGGCCGGTACAGGTGGACCTGCACATAGCCCACCTTGCGTCCGTGTTCGTTGAGATAATCCACGGCAAGCTTCGCCACGCCGCTGACAGAACCCATGGCAACGATGATATCCGTTGCCTCGGGATCGCCGTAATAATTGAACAGCTTATAATCGCGGCCGGTAAGGTCGCTGATCTTCTTAAGATATTTCTCCACTACGCCGGGCACCGCATCGTAGGAACGATTGCTGGCTTCCCGGATCTGGAAGTAAACGTCCGGGTTCTGAACGGTGTTCCGCAGGACCGGATGCTCCGGATTCAGTGCTTTCCGTTTGAACTCCGCCAGAGCGTCCTGATCCAGCATGGCCACCAGGGCGTCCTCATCGATGGGCTCGATGGTTGCCAGTTCGTGACTGGTACGGAATCCGTCGAAGAAGTGCATGAATGGAATGTGACATTCCAGCGCCGCAAGATGGGCCACCGCAGCAAGGTCCATGACCTCCTGGACGTCTCCTGTGGAGAACATGGCAAAACCGCAGGCTCTGCAGTCCATCACGTCACTGTGATCGCCAAAAATACTCATGGCATGAGTTCCTACCGTACGGGCCGCAACATGCATGACCGCAGGGAGTCTCTCGCCGGCGATCCGGTGAAGCACCGGGATCATCAGCATCAGTCCCTGGCTGGAGGTGAAGGTGGTGGCAAGGGCACCGGTCTGCAGTGCGCCGTGCACTGCGCCGATGGCTCCCGCCTCACTCTGCATCTCCTGCAGGGTCACTGGCTGACCGAACATATTCTTCCTTCCCAGAGCGGACCACACGTCGGTGTGCTCTGCCATGGGGGAAGACGGCGTGATCGGATAGATGGCGGCGATCTCCGTAAAGTTATAGGCTACGTGGGCCGCCGCCTCGTTTCCATCCATGGTCACGAGTTTTTTCTCTTTCTTATCGGGCATAATATCCTCCGTTTATTATAATTTCAGTCCCAATTCTTCTGCTGCTTCTTCCCTCATCTTATACTTCAGGATCTTACCAGCTGCATTCATGGGGAAGGAGTCGACAAATCTAATATACTTCGGAACCTTATGACGCGCAAGACGTCCCACGATAAAATCTCTCATTTCCGGCTCCGTAATGGATCCTTTTTCTTTCAGAATGATGCAGGCCATGGCCTCTTCACCATATTTCTCATCGGGAACGCCGATGACCTGAACGTCGCTGACACCCGGATGGGTATAGATGAATTCCTCGATTTCCTTCGGATAGAGGTTCTCGCCGCCGCGGATGATCATATCCTTCAGACGTCCGGTGATGCGGTAGTTGCCGTTCTCATCCTTGCAGGCCAGGTCTCCGGAATGGAGCCATCCGTCCTCGTCGATGGTCTCTTTGGTGGCCTCCGGCATCTTGTAGTAGCCCTTCATCTGGTTGTAGCCCTTGGCGCAGAATTCACCATTGACTCCCGGGGGTACTTCCTCTCCGGTCTCCGGGTCGATGATCTTGCAGAGAACATGGGGGAAGTCGTATCCCACTGTCTCCGTGCGGACATCCAGCGGGTCCGTCCAGGCTGACATGGTGTTGCCCGGGGCGGTCTCCGTCTGTCCGTAGACGCTGACGATGCCTCTCATATTCATCTCGTCCGGCTGGGCTGCCTTCTTCATCAGTTCCGGCGGGCATCCGGATCCTGCCATGATACCGGTACGCATGTAGGAGAAATCCGTCTTGCGGTAATCCGGATGATTGAACATGGCGATGAACATGGTTGGCACGCCGTTGAAGCAGGTGATCTTCTCCTGATTGATGCAGGCCAGAGATGACTTGGCCGAGAAGTAAGGCATGGGACACATGGTGGCTCCGTGGGTCATGGAACTGGTCATACTCAGTACCATGCCGAAGCAGTGGAACATGGGCACCTGGATCATCATCCGGTCTGCCGTGGAAAGTCCCATCCGGTCTCCGATGCACTTACCGTTATTTACTACGTTATAATGGGTCAGCATGACTCCCTTGGGGAAGCCCGTGGTCCCGGAAGTGTACTGCATGTTGCAGACATCGTCCGGCTGGACCTGTGCGGCCAGGCGGGCCGTCTCCTCTGCCGGAACCATCTCTGATCTTGCCATGGCCTCTTCAAAGGTCAGGCACCCCTTCTGCCGGAATCCGCAGGTAATGACATTACGCAGGAACGGCAGTCTCTTGCAGTGCAGAGGCTCTCCTGCCTTGCTTCCGGCGATTTCCGGGCAGAGCTCATTGATGATGGCGGAGTAGTCACTGTCCAGCGCTCCGTCGATCATCACCAGCGTATGGGTATCCGACTGGCGCAGAAGATATTCTGCCTCGTGGATCTTATATGCCGTATTCATGGTCACAAGCACGGCGCCGATGCGGCAGCATGCCCAGAATGTGATGTACCATGCCGGTACATTGGTGCACCATACCGTTACCTTGTATCCGGGTTTTACTCCCATGGAAACCAGGGCTCTTGCAAACCGGTCCACATCCTCCCGGAACTGCTCATAGGTTCTGGTATAGTTCAGTGTCGTATATTTGAAACAGTACTGATCCGGGAACTCTTCCGCCATGCGGTCCAGGACCTGGGGGAAGGTCAGGTTGATCAGTTCGTCTTTCTTCCATACATAACGGCCGGTGCGGTCGTGGTTGTAGAACAGGCTGTTCTGTCTCGCACGGGAACGCTTGAACCGGTTCATGTAGTTCACAAAGTGCGGCAGGATGACCTCTCTGTCCGTAAGCTCAGGCAGCCACTGGGGCTTCCATTCCAGTGAAACAAAGCCGGAATAGTCCACGCTCTCCAGTGCTCTCATCACCTCATCCACCGGGAAGTTTCCTTCACCGATCAGTTCGAACTCTTCTGCACTGAAGCTGTCACGTATGTGAACGTGCTTCACATAAGCGCCCAGGTTGGTGATGGTCTCAGCAGGCGTCTCATCGCAGTCGCGGTAAGGATGATGGACATCCCAGAGGACTGCGATCTGGTCGCAGGCAAAACGGTCCAGCAGCGCACGGAGCTGCTCCGTGGAGGAATACACTCCGCAGGTCTTGATGAGGATCGTCACCCCCAGCTCATCAGCAAGTGGGATCAGCTGCTTCAGGTTCTCTTCTGCAGTCTCTTCATCTTCTGAAGCCCATACGGCTACATAGGGAGAACGGAGATCCGCAGCCAGATTCATCTCGGTGCGGAGAAGATCCATAGTATCCTCCCCTGCTGTTCCGATATCCAGCGCACTGTCAAAGCAGGCGATGGTCAGATGCTTCTCCCGCAGGGTGCGGTATGTGGATGCCACCGCATAGGTATGGAACGGGCCGCCACGGTCCGTCAGAGCCGGTGCCGCCGACACGTGGTACATCTCCACGCCATCGAATCCCATTATTTCCGCATCCTCCAGGATCTCCTGCCAGGTCAGTTCCGGCCAGCCCCGGGTGGAAAATGATAATCTCATATGTCTCCCTCCTCATATACGATCTTATTCACGGCGCTGACATAAGCGTCGATGGAAGAACCGATGATATCGGTAGAAATACCCCGTCCGGAATAGACCTTTCCGGTATTGCTTCTCAGTCTTACGACGGTCTCACCCATGGCTTCTCTTCCTTCGGTGACCGCCTGGATCTGGAAATCGTCCAGTTCATAGTGGCTTCCCACGATCTGCTCGATGGCCAGGAAGGACGCATCGATAGGTCCGTCTCCCACAGCCAGACCGTCCAGGGTCTGTCCCTCTTTCTCAAGGCGGATATGGCTGGTGGCCATGATGATATTGCCGGAGTTGATCACGTAGCTTGCTACCTTATATGTAGGCGGTACCTGCAGAGCCGTGGATGCGATGATGGCATCCAGTTCCTTGGACCCTACGGATTCCTTCTTGGATGCGATGCGGGTGAAAGCCTCGAATACCTTCACGGAATCCTCTTCACTGAGATCGTATCCGATCTCGGCAGCCACCTTCATCACGGCAGTCATGTCATCATGAATGGTAAGAACGGCGCCGGAATTATCGTGGATCTCGGAATCATAAGTGGATCCCTTACCTCTTTCGGTCTCGCAGATCCGGCGGATCTGTGCCGTGGTTCTGCGAAGCTCTGTATCACGAACGCTGCAGGAGACATCGTATTCGCTTCCGCGCACCTTCAGGATGTTCACCAGATCCTCCAAAGATGTGGTGAAACCTCCGCATGCGGTGACCTTTACTTCATCTGCGCCCGCAAATACGGCGGAGACCGCACATGCCTCAGCAAGGGAGATCTCATTGGAAACCAGGACGCCCAGGCGTACGTGCTCCGGCAGATCTTCTCTGGCTGCCTTCACGGAGTCGTAGAACTCTCCGGGCAGGAGGTTCCCTGCGGTGTCACAGATCGTAACGATGTCGGCGCCTGCCTTAACGGCGGCGTGGATGATCTGATTCAGGAAATCCTTATCACTTCTTCCGGCATCCTCAGCTACGAACTCTACTTCACTGCAGACAGCCTTGGCCTCAGCCACCAGCTTCTTCACCTTCTCCATGACCGCATTGGGCTTAAGACGGGAGATGTATTCCATCTGAACGGAGCTCACGGGAGCCACCACC
>CAMOGZ010000017.1 GCA_946614405.1 uncultured Eubacterium sp.
GCAGGTCGATGATGTAGATGCCGTTTCTCTCTGTGAAGATGTACGGAGCCATCTTAGGGTTCCATCTTCTTGTCTGATGTCCGAAGTGAACACCAGCTTCCAGTAACTGTTTCATAGAAATTACTGCCATTTTAAATCCTCCTGGTTTTTTCCACCCACTCGGCCTCTTTCCGGATCAACCGCATCGCGGCACCAACCGGGTCAAGCCGGGTGTGATAAATTAACTTGTGGTCCGCATGGCGAACCACATATCATTATATGTGAAAACCCCTGCAATTGCAAGCATTTTCTTTCTCAGAAAGTATCTTTTTCGCACGGATTCAGTCTGTCTGTGTGGCAAAGCTGTTATACCGTCTCCGGGCCCGGATAAAACTGTCCCGGCCAATGTATAACTGCTCTCCGTTCACGAACTGGATCATCAGATCCTTCATCATGGAAACCTTGTCCAGATTGATGACGCATCCGTTCAGACAGAAGTAAAATCGCTCGTCCAGATACTTCCTGATATTCTCGATCTTCTCGTAATAGGCGTATCGGGTACCGTCGTCGGTCTCCACCTCCAGTTTCCTCCCTTTCCGGACGATCTTCACGATGTCACTGATCGCAATGCGGACGCTTGTGCCCTTGGTGATGATGGGCAAACACTTCTCTTTCATACTTCCCCTCCATTCCATAATACACATTACTTTACAATATTATGGTAAATCTGATTCTTTTGGGGATTCAATGGAAAAGTTGCGCTATCTTTCGCCAAACAATGTCAAAACAGGAGAAAAACAGACACCCGCACCAGTCATTATTTACAGCAAAGAAAAGCAGATACACCGGTCATCACCAGTGTATCCGCCTGCATTCTAGTCTTACGGGAGATTATTCCTCTTCAGAAACAGGAGCTTCTTCCTCTTCGACAGCCGGCTCTTCTTCCGGAGCTTCCTCAGAGATCTCAGCAGCTGCTTCTGCCTTCTCAGCCTCCATATCCATAACCGGATCGTTCGCATTATCCATAGCAGACTCATCACGGCTGTAGGTCAGAAGATCATCTGCGATCTCATGGGCTGCGATGGATACCGGACGGTCGATGTCGACCTCTTCCAGAGCCGGTTTCCCGTCGATCAGATCCCGTGCCCGCTTGGCTGCCAGGATCACCAGAGTGTAACGGCTGTCTGCCTTCTTGCGAATTTTATTAATTGATGGATATAGCATTATATCTCCTCCTTATATCGTTCGATCAGTTCGTGTATATTCTCTGTCACGCGGGAATGCTCTGCGATGGTGATGGCCTTCACCCGGGAAACAGCTTCCTCCAGTTCTCCGTTCACCACCACGTAATCGTATTCCTCTATGTAGGAAAGCTCCTCCAGCGTCTTGGAAAGCCGCATGTCGATGACCTCCATACTGTCTGTTCCGCGGCCGGTAAGCCGTTTCCGCAAAATCGACATCGACGGCGGAAGAATGAAGATGAAGATCCCGTCGGGATACGCCTTCTTCACCGAAAGTGCTCCCTGGATATCGATCTCCAGTACCACATCGGTTCCTGCGGCCAACTTCTCCAGCACCTTCTCTCTGGGTGTGCCGTAGCAGTTGCCGTAGACTTCCGCGTGTTCCAGGAACCCGCCGGAGGCGATGGTCTCCTGAAACTCCTCCTTGGTCACGAAGTAATAATGAACTCCGTGCTCCTCTCCTTCCCTCGGCGCTCTCGTGGTCATCGATACGGACAGACACATCCGTTCCGGGTCACTGTCCGCCAGAAGACGGCTGCAGATCGTACCCTTACCGGCGCCCGATGGGCCAGAGATGATAAATAATTTTCCTGTGTGCTTTACTTGGTCCATAGTCTGCTCCCTCTCGATTCGTCAAGAAAATATTATAGCATCGAATCCACTGGTATTCAAGAGAATTTACTCGATATTCTGAACCTGTTCCCGAATCTTCTCCACCTCTGCCTTGATCTGCAGCATGAGGTTGGTGATCTCGATGTTATTGGCCTTGGATCCGATGGTGTTCGCCTCCCGGTTCATCTCCTGGACCAGGAAGTCCAGCTTCTTTCCGTCGGCTCCGGTGCTCTCTGAGATGATCTTCTTCATCTGGTCCATGTGGCTGCGCAGACGAGTCAGCTCTTCTGTGATATTACACTTGTCCGCAAAGATCGCAGCCTCAGTCACGATCCGCTCTTCCGGCACTTCCACGCTGCCCTCCAGAAGTTCCTGGATCCGGGCCCGCAGCTTCTGGGCATATTCCCTGGGAACATCCTCGGCCTTCTCCTCGATCTGGCTCACCAGATCCTTGATCAGGTCCGCACGCATCAAAAGGTCTTCTGCCAGCTTGGCTCCCTCCACTGCGCGCATCTCCTCCAGGGCCTTGACAGCTCCTTCCACCGGAGTCAGGATGCAGCGGGTCATCTCCTCCTCATCCTCCACGTCCGGGATCTGCTTCAGCACCTCAGGAAATCCTGCCACCAGAGACAGGTCGATGCTTCCGCTCAGGTTAAAGGAATCCTTCAGGCGGTTCAGGTTCTCGATATACTGCTCTGCCACAGGCTCATTCAGACGGATGGTCACATCGCTCTCGGTGATATTCTCCACCATGATGGAGACATCCATCTTGCCCCGGGCTATGCTCTCCTTCACGGTCTTCTTGACCTTATCTTCCACAAAGCCGTACCGTCTGGGCATCTTTACATTGATGTCGCTGTAGCGGTGGTTCACGGACTTGATCTCTACCGTGACGTTTCTCTTTCCATCGTTGTATTCACTGCGGCCAAAGCCAGTCATACTTTTGATCATTTCAGTACCTCACTAATTAATCATTACATATCATTTTAACACATTCTGCCCTCGTTGACAAACCCCTATCCCCCTTGTAAAATGATATCAGTTCATTTTTACAAGATGGGAGACAGAGATGGCATTTGACGGAATCATAACGAGAGCAATGGCAGCGGAACTGGCCGCGGAGATCACGCTGGGAAAGATCGATAAGGTCTACCAGCCGGAGTCCGACGAGCTGGTGCTGAACATACATACGAGAAACGGAAACAAGAGGCTGTATGCGACCGTAGACAGTTCTGCGGCCTGCGTGAGACTTATTCAGGAGAATCCCCTGAATCCGCCCCAGCCCCTGAGCTTTTGCATGCTTCTGCGCAAGCACCTTCAGGGCGGCAGGATCGTTTCCGTGGCACAGAAGGACTGCGAGCGGATCATCGAGATCTCGCTGGAGACCCTGAATGAGCTTGGTTTTACTGTGTCCAAGAAGCTGATCTTTGAGATCATGGGAAAGCACAGTAACATCGTTCTGGTGGATATGTCCACCGGCAAAGTCATCGACAGTATGAAGCGCATATCCATCGATGTGAACCGGGCCCGGCAGATCCTTCCGGGCAAGATCTATGAGTATCCCCCGGCGCAGGATAAGATCCCCTTTGCTGAGGCTTCGGCAGAAGATCTGGAAAACGCAGGCACCACCGGCAAGGCGATCCTGTCTAAGATCGGCGGCATATCCCCCGCCGTTTCCGCAGAGCTTGCCGCAAGCACTGACCGTAAGGCCGTGCTGGACCGGGCTATGGATGAGATCAGCCGGCTGGACTTTGTGCCCCGGGTGTACGTGGATGATCAGAACACACCCCGGGAATTTCACATCATCCCCCTGACAGAATATGAGAACGGCTGCACCGTCATGACCTTCCCGGATCTGTCCGCCGCAGTGGGCTGGTATTTTGAGCATAAGCAGTCCTCCAACCGGGCCAGACAGAAGTCCCATGACCTGGTGCGCTCTGTTAACGCATCCCTGGACAAGTTCTACCTGAAGAAGCAGCGCCTGTCCGAGGACCTTCTGGAAGCGGAGAACTCCGAGGACCTGAGACTCTACGGGGAGCTTCTCACCGCCAACATGCACCTGATGAAGTCCGGGATGAAGGAGATCACCGTCACCAATTATTACGACGGTTCAGAGGTGACCATACCTCTGGATCCCCGCTACTCCCCGAACAAGAACGCCCAGAGCTATTTCAAACGCTACGGCAAGTCCAAGACCGCCATCAAGGAGAAGAAGATCCAGCTGACAGAGAACCAGGAGAGCATCGACTACCTGGAGTCTGTCCTGCAGTACCTGAATAATACCAACAGCATCGCCGAGATCGAGGACCTTCGGACGGAGCTGGAGGACACGGGATACGTCCGCCGGAGGAAGCAGGCCGCCCGGATGAAGAAGAAGAAATATAAGGCGGATCCCCGCCGGTACACCACCAGCGACGGATTCACAGTCCTGGTGGGAAAGAATAACAAGGAGAATGATATCCTGACCCTGCAGATGGCCTCCAAGACGGATTACTGGCTCCATACCAAGGATATCCCCGGCTCCCACGTCATCGTACTCACCGGAGGAAAGGAAATCACGGAGACGGCCATCTTCGAGGCAGCTGCCATCGCAGCCTATCACAGCAAGGCCAGGGACTCCGAGAATGTCCCCGTGGATTACGTCCGCGTCAAACACGTAAAAAAACCATCCGGAGCAAAGCCCGGGATGGTCATTTTCACGAATAACAGGACGGTGTGGGTCAACCCAGCTTGTCCCGAATAGCTCTCATTTTCATATCCATCTCTGCGATGGTGTCCGCACAGGACTTCAGGTCCTCTGCGATCTCATCTGCCTTCTCCGGAGGCAGATTTTTCTTATAGCGGATCCGCTGCTCCTGGCTTGCCCAGAAGTCCATGGCAACGGTGCGGATCTGGATCTCCACGCGCATGCAGCGCTTGGCATTGGAGAAGAATACCGGGATCTCCACGATGATGTGGTAGCTGCGGTATCCGTTTGGTTTGGGATTGCTGATATAGTCCTTGATCTCGATCACATTGATATCATCCTGCTGGAAGATCATGTCCACTATGCGGTAGATGTCATCCACGAAGGCGCAGATGATACGGATCCCGGCTACGTCATTCAGGTTCTCCTCGATGGAGCGGAGGCTGATCTCATTCCCCTGCCGCATGAGTTTCTCATAGATGCTTCTGGGTTTCTTCAGTCTGGAGCGGATCGAGGTGATGGGACTGTCATCGCTGACCATCTTCAGCTCCTCGTTCAGGATCTCCAGCTTGGTGGTCATCTCCAGCATCGCACATTCAAACCGCATCATCAGCACGTCAAATCCGCTGAGAGACATCACGATATCTTCGGGATGAGCCGGCATGTCCTTCTCCATATACGGACCAGGAATCCGGCCTTGTGTTTCTTCAATCGTTACGTTGTTCATAACTCACTCCTACAATAAACCCCTGAAAAACGACAAGAAAAGTCGTAAATTCGACATCGGGCAAATTGGTACTTGCTTTCCCCATACAATGGCCTTACAGTAACAGTACAACATCATTCTGCTGTGCAACCATTTGACAAGGAGGAACCCATGAATAAGAACTGCTCCCTTTGTGGAAACATTTATTACAATACAGTCTTCAAAGGTGGCTATGTCTGTGAGGACTGCATCACATATATCAAGCATGTCGACCTGGAAGAGTTGACTTCCATTGCGGTCTAACCAAGATTATATGATTCGTCGTTTGATAACTCGTCCTGACCCTGTGGATCCTTTCTGCAGTCTGAACAGAAGTCCAGGTTCAGCCGTACCGGACGGATTGACCGGTACAATTATACGTTTAAGTTTATCAGTTGTTCTGCTTACTTTGTTTGAAACATCGCATCCCTATTACCCTTTGCAGCAGAGTGATGATCAGCGGAGCGGATGATTCCGCTCTGCTGCCTCCTTGCGGAGGACATTGATCACGTTCCGGAATTCCTCCGGAAGCTCCTGACGGAATTCCATGTATTCTCCTGTGGTAGGATGGATGAATCCCAGGAGCCCCGCATGGAGAAGCTGCCCCTGCACCTGGAACGGCTGCTTCTTGCTTCCGTAGATGGGATCTCCCACCAGCGGATGCTTGATGTAGGCCATATGGACCCGGATCTGATGCGTTCTTCCAGTCTCCAGTCTGCATTCCACCAGGGTGTATTCACCGTATCGTTCGATGACCCGGAAATGGGTGACCGCATTCTTGGCCCCGGCTCCGTCCACTGCCTTCTTCATACGGTTCTTTACGTCCCGTCCGATGGGAAGGTCGATGGTCCCGGTATCCTGCCGGATATTATCCTGCACCAGTGCGATGTACTTTCTCGTGATAGTATGCTCGTACAGCTGTTGGGACAGGGATACATGGGCCTTGTCATTCTTTGCAACCATGAGAAGACCACTGGTATCCTTATCGATGCGGTGCACGATCCCGGGACGGATAACTCCGTTGATGGAGGACAGCCGGTCCCCGCAGTGATACATGATGGCGTTCACAAGGGTCCCGTTCAGGTTTCCCACCGCAGGGTGAACCACCATTCCCGAGGGCTTGTTCACCACCAGAACATCGTCATCTTCATATACGATGTCAAGTGGAATGTTCTCAGCTTCCACCACCATCTCCACCGGATCCGGAATGGACACTTCCACTACATCACCAGTCTTGGGCTTGTAGTTCTTGGCAACGCACTGATCCCCGTTGATCCGGATCCCGCCCAGATCAAACAGGTTCTGTATGTGCGATCTGGATACGTCCTCCAGAAATTTGGTAAGGGTGGAATCCAGCCGTTTCCCCGCATATTCTTCTTCGATTACAAACTTATATCTGTTAATTGGTTCGTCCCCGTTTCTCTAAATTTTCTCCCCAAATCACATAGAATATCAGCAGTGCGCACCCGCATGTGACGGAAATATCAGCCACATTGAATACAGGTGGAAAAATACTAAAGTCGAACATGTCTGTAACATACCGCAGGATCACGCGGTCGATGAGATTACCGATCCCCCCTGCCGCGATCATGGTAATGGGAAGCTTCCCAAGCCAGCTCATATTCGGCTCATGGTGCATATACCAGATAGCGCCGATGATGACCACCATGGTCAGCAGGATCAGAAATGTCTGCTTCCCCGCCATCATGCCCCAGGCTGCACCTTCATTTTGAATGTAGGTGAGCCGGAAGAAATCCCCCAGCACCTGGACGGAATCTCCCGGTTGAAAATTCTGCCGCACAGCATACTTGACTGCCTGATCCACCAGGATCACTGCGCCGCCTGTCAGAAAATACTTCATAAATAAACTCACGGGGCAATGTGCATTGCCCCGCCCCCATAGCTAAACTCGTTTCTATTTGATACCGAACAGATCGTTGGTATTGTCAATGACGATGGTTTTGGCTTTGTCATCGAAGCGATGATCATTAATATCGGAGAATACCTGCTGTTCCAGGGATTCCTCCGGAGTGTCGGCAATGGCATCAACAGGATCACTGGGGATCTCTTTCTCCAGGACCTCCATGAATGAATCCTCTTCCTCAGCAGGTTCCGTCTCCTGTGTGTCCATCATAGACGCCGGGAAGAAGTCATCCTTCAGATCGTTGAAGAATTCCATACCCTCTTCATCATCGCTGACCTTGGCAAGTTCTTCCTTCAGCATCTTGCGGTACTTGGACTTGAACTCGTTCACGCGGCTTTTCAGAGTCTCGCTCTGGTTGGTGAGGTTGGTTACGGAATCCTTGGCATCCTGGATGATCCGCTCTGCATCGGTGTGAGCATTCCGGATGATCACTTCCGCTCTCTTCTCTGCGCTGGCGGAGATGTCGCTCATCAGGCTCTTGGCCTGCTCCAGCGTCTTCATGATAGCGGACTCAGACTTGCGGCGCTCTGCCACTTCCTCACGCATGGACTCATTTTCCTTTTTCAGGCGGTCGTTCTCAGCCAGCAGTGCCTGATAGTCCATCATGATCTCATCCAGGAACTGATTGACCTCTTCCTTCTTGTATCCTTTAATGGAAGAGCTGAATACTTTCGTTTCAATATCATTCGGTGTAATCATAGTAACTTCCTTTCGACTTCACATTCACAAAAAGAACAGAATCTGTACGATCTTGATCAGTATCGTCTCTGCGATCTCTACCAGGATCAGCGCCAGGAAAACGGAGAAGTCCAGCATGCCGGTGTTAAACCCCGACAGAAGTCTTCTGCAAGGCTCGACGATGGGCTCTGTGAGCCGTACCGCGAGCTGGTACAGTTTCCCCGCTGTAGAATAGGGATCTCTGGCGAACCAGCTCAGGAGTGCCCGTCCCAGAAGCAGCAGGAACAGGACATTCGCGAACCAGCGGATCGCGCGGATCAGTATATAGGCCACGGCAGATTACCTCCACGGACTTCCGGGAACAGTGGACTCGTCTCTGGTGAACTCAAAAGACTGTCCGTCGCTCTGTCCGCCGGCAATATCCACGTTCGCCGGTGCGAAAATGAAAATGTTGTTGGCAACCTTCTGAACGTTGCCGTCCAGTGCATAAGTGGCTCCGCTGAGGAAGTCGAAGATCTTACGGGCGGTCTCCGTCTCCAGCTTCTCAAGGTTGATGATCACAGGCTTCTTGCTCTTCAGAGAATCCACCAGCTTGGGGCATTCTTCGAATGTCTTGGGCTCCAGCAGGATCAGCTTGAATGCGTTGGTGCTGGTAACGGTGAACCGTCTTTCATTTCTGGCTGCAGGTGCCGGAGCAGCTGCTCTCGGCATCGGTGACGGTGCCGGCTCTATGCGTCTCTTAGGCTCCTGCTTCTGGATCTTTTCCTTCGCTGCCTGTACTTCCTCTTCCGTGATCTCGTCATCTTCCAGTTCTTCGATGCCGATCAGTTTCTTCATGGAATCGCCAATGCTCATAAAATTTCCTCCCTGTTACTCTCGTTTCACTTATAATTCTTCGCTTCTGTAGTCCCGGTACCCGAAGATGGCTGTTCCCACCCGGATCAGGTTGGAGCCTTCTTCCACAGCTACCTGGAAATCGTTCGTCATTCCCATGGACAGATACTGGAAGTCGATGCGGTCGCTCTTCTCTCCAGCATATTTATCGTAGATCTTCTTCACCTCTGCAAAGTAGGGTCTTGCATCCTCAGGATCTGCCTCCAGCGGCGCGATGCACATAAGTCCGCGGATCCTTACGTGAGGACACTCCTCTGCGATCTGACGGATCAGCTGGTCCGTCTCCTCTGTGGTGATCCCGAACTTGCTCTCTTCCTCTGCAGAGTTGACCTGGATCAGAATATCCATAACCAGATCGTGCTGTTCTGCACGCTTGTTGATCTCCTTCGCCAGCTTGAGGCTGTCGACGGAGTGGATCATCGCTACCTTGTCGATGATGTACTTGACCTTGTTGGTCTGGAGATGACCGATGAGGTGCCAGCGTACCGGCTTGACATCGTCGTACTTGTTCATGATCTCCTGGACCTTATTCTCACCGATGTCCGTAATGCCGGCATCGATGGCCTCATTGATCTCCGCCGGTGAGTGCAGTTTGGTCACTGCCACCAGGAGAACGTCCTCCGGTTTTCTTCCGGATTTCTCTGCTGCTTTACCTTTTAATTCATTAATGTACTCGATATTTGTCTTGATCGACATAACCCATCACCGTCTTTTCTTTAATAATTATCTATGGTTTTCTCAGGATCTCATCATAGGTGCGGATGGTATCCACGGCCTTGCCCTTCTCGTCATAGAAGACGGACTTGGTCACGACGGATTCCTTCCCATCTGTGGTCAGAACCTGGATCCGTACAAACTCGTAATCACCGGTCTTGGTCTTGACGTACACGCCCTGATTCCCGTCCTTCTCCACGATGCTGCTGTTCTCCACCAGAAGTCCCATGGCATCGGATGTGATGACCTGCATGGACACCACACGCTGGGTGGCGAATGGCTCGTAGAGATAATCGGTCAGGATGATCAGCCGGACTCTGTCCCGCTTCTGCTCGATGCTGTCGATCCGTCCGATGATCCTGGTACCGTCCTCCAGGACGATCTTCAGTCTCTGGTCATCCACATAGCGGTCTGCATGTTTGGCCGGGATGTAGCAGACCAGATACCAGCCGGAGCGGTCCACGATCTTGAACACCGGGTCTCCCTTGGACACCTTGGTCCTGGTGAGGTCCACGCTGCGGTCGTTCCGCAGGTCATGATAATACCCGTAGTCCTTACTCTCCATGGTCTCCGGGGTAAGCTCAGCCTCATAACCGTCTGCATAATAACTGACGATGCCCTCGCTCTTGGCCTTAAACTTCTTGGACTTCACAGCGTTCGTGCCAATTGCTTCCCGGATCTTGCGAAATTCCCGTTCCGGATCAGCATCGTTCTCCCCTGACAATTCCATGATCTTCGTCCCCTTACGGACCAGCGTTCCCTCCTTGATGAGTTGATTCTCTTCTCCCCCTGATTCGGAAACGTATACCTTCTCGTTCTTCACGATATATCCGTCGACTTCATCGAAGATCTGCAGTTGACCATATTCTACTGTATACGTCATCCTCAGTGCGCCGACCACCTGTGGAAGTACGTAGATCACTACGTACAGGGCGACCACTGCGACGATGAAAAACAATAATGGTTTCTTCTTGATTTGTCTCATAATACCCTCATTGTTATTTTACAACATTCCCCTTACTTTTTCCATTACTTTCTGTTCATCTTTCGACAAATCACCATGATTCTTCACATACTCATCAAAGAGATCCGGCCGAAGCTCCTTCGTCAGCTTCAGGGACTCCTCAAAACGCCACAAATGGATGAGTTTATGGTTCCCGTTCAGAAGCACCTCCGGGACCTCCAGCCCCCGGTAGGACCTGGGTTTGGTGTACTGAGGAAACTCCAGAAGCCCGGAATAGATGGACTCCTCCAGCGCCCCTTCCTCCGATGCCAGAACGCCGGGGATCAGCCTGGCCAGAGAATCCATCAGCACCATGGCCGGAAGCTCCCCGCCGGTGAGAATATAGTCCCCGATGGACAGCTCTTCCACGTTCCAGTAATCCAGAGCTCTCTGGTCCACACCCTCGTAGTGGCCGCAGAGGATCACCAGGGATTCCTCCTGAGAAAGCTCGTCCAGCTTGGCTTTGTCTATGATCCTGCCCCTGGGGGACATGTAGATCACCTTCTTGTTTGCCGCATCCACCGATTCCATGGCACCGAAAATAGGGTCCGCCATCATCACCATGCCGGGCCCTCCCCCGAAGGAGTAGTCATCCGCCTTGTTGTGCTTGTCATTGCTGAAGTCGCGGATGTTCACGAAGTTGAACTCCAGGATGCCTTTGTCCCTGGCTTTCCCCAGGATGCTCCCGGTGACGGCGGTGAACATCTCCGGGAACAAAGTCAACACGTCAAAATGCATCATATCATTCCCTCGATCAGTTCCACGTCGATGCGGCGGGCTTCCTCATCGATCTCCTTCACAAAGGCTTCCACGCAGGGGATCATACACTCCCCGCCCTCGTCCAGCTTCACCACATAGACATCCTGAGGCCGGTCGGTGAGCACGTCCTTCAGGACACCGATCCGTCCCCGGGCGGCGTCCACTACCTCCATGCCGATGAGATCCCGGATGTAGAACTCCCCTTCCGGAAGTTCAAAGAGGTCGTCCTCTGTCATATAGACCATCTTCCCCCGCAGGCGCTCCGCGTCATTACGGGTATCCACGCCGGCAAGCTTCAGCAGGATCATGTGCTGATGATGCCGCACTCCTTCGATGGGGATCTCCTTGCCGTCCACGATGATCCGCTCCAGATTCTCGTACCGGTCCTCGAAGCCGGAGTAATTATACACCTTGACTTCTCCGCCGATGCCGAATACGTTTACGATTTTTCCGATCAGTATTTTCTCGCTCATAGTTCTCCATAAGAATAGGCACACGAGAGCCTGCCCCAGAAGTTCAGGTCTTCCATGTGCCTTGACATGCTAGTTGATCTCTTCCTGGATCTCGACGTCTTTCTCGTCTTCCGAGATGATCTCAACGATTACTTTCTTCTTTTCCTTGGTAGCCGCAGCTTTGACAACTGTTCTGAGGGCTTTCGCGATACGGCCCTGTTTGCCGATCACCTTGCCCATGTCGCCGCCGGCGACCTGTAGCTGCAAAACACTGCCCTGTGTATCATTCTGCTCCGTCACGATGACCTGCTCCGGATGATCTACAAGGGATTTTGCAATGATCTCGACTAATTCCTTCATTGCGCCCCACCGTCTTTCTTATTCGACGATGCCGGACTTCTTCAGCAGATCTCTCACGGTGTCAGTCGGCTGCGCACCCTGTTCCAGCCACTTCTTGGCCTTCTCGTCATCGATGCTGATGACTGGGGGCTCCTTCATAGGATCATAGATTCCGATCTCCTCGATGAATCTTCCGTCTCTCTGTGTGCGGGAATCAGCAACAACCACTCTATAGAAAGGCTTCTTGTGTGCTCCCATTCTCTTCAGTCTGATCTTTACCATTGTATTTCCTCCATATAATAATTATTGTTTAAAATAGTGTTAACTTGATCTATCTCCGGGTCTAAAACAGACCGCGGAACAGCTTGTTGCGCTTCAGCGCTCCAGGCTTGTTGAACTGTTTCAGCATCTTCTTGGTCTCCTCATACTTGCGGATGAGGTTGTTGACCTTGCTCACCGGCTGACCGCATCCTCTGGCGATCCTCTTCCTCCGGCTTGCGTTCAGAATATTGGGGTCGTTCCGTTCTTCCTTGGTCATGGACTGGATGATGGCCTCCATCTGATGGAATTCCTTCTCGGACGCCTCCAGATCCACGCTCTCCATCTGAGAACTGCTGATGCCGGGAAGCATCTCCAGGATCTTGGCGATTCCGCCCATCTTCTTCACCTGACCCATCTGCTCCAGGAAGTCGTCCAGTGTGAACTGGTTCTTCCGCAGACGTTCCAGCTGGCGCTCGGCCACCTCGTCATCATAGTCCTGCTCCGCACGCTCGATGAGGGACAGCAGGTCTCCCATGCCCAGGATCCGGCTTGCCATACGTTCCGGATGGAATGCCTCCAGTGCGTCGTACTTCTCTCCGGTACCCAGGAACAGAATCGGCTTGCCTGTGACCTTCCGGGCAGACAGCGCCGCACCGCCTCTGGAGTCGCCGTCCATCTTGGTCATGATGATGCCGTCGATGTCCAGCTTGTCGTTGAATCCCTTGGCCGCGTTCACTGCGTCCTGACCGGTGAGAGCGTCCACCACCAGAAGGATCTGATGTGGCTGGACCTTCTCCTTGATATTCTCAAGTTCCTGCATCAATGCCTCGTCGATCTGCAGACGACCGGCGGTATCGATGACCAGAACGTTGAATCCCTTTCTCTCGGCCTCCGCCTTGGCATCCTGTGCGATCTTCACAGGGTCCTTGGTGGTGCGGTCCGTATAGACCGGC
>CAMOGZ010000018.1 GCA_946614405.1 uncultured Eubacterium sp.
CAGCGAGATCGGGGCGTTTCAGATGGAAGAGCAGGGGCTCACAGAGATCCGGAATCTCTCGGGGAGCTTCCTGGAAAGCACAGAGGAAAAGACCGAGGGTTCCGTGGTGACGGCGGTCTATGAAGGCTCGCGGCCGGTATTCCTGGAGATCCAGGCCCTGACCGCGCCGGCTAACGTGGGATTCGCCCGCCGGACGGCGGTGGGAGTGGACCACCAGAGGCTGTCCATGATCCTGGCGGTACTGGAGAAGAAGCAGGGCATGACCATGATCAATCAGGACGTGTATGTCAACGTGGTGGGAGGACTGCGGCCGGACAGCACATCCATCGACCTGGGAGTGGCTCTGGCGGTGTACTCTTCCATGAGGAACATTACCAGTGGGAAGCGGACAGTGGCCATCGGTGAGGTAGGCCTCACCGGAGAGCTGCGGTCCATTCAGAATGCAGAGAAGATCGCCGCAGAAGCGGGGCGCCTGGGATATGAGCAGGTGATCATGCCTGCCAAGAATGCAGGCCGCATAGACCGGAGCCTGCAGGACGGCAGGTGCAGGGTCGTCGGCGTACGGACACTGCAGGATGCCATCGCCGTATTCCGGGGTGAGTGAGACTTATCCTCATATTGATATATGGGAAAATGCGGATAACCGTATTTGGATTATTATTATCCGAATACGGTTGACTTTTTGCTGGAAATCTGCTAGGATAATGAAAACAACATACAAGGTCTTGTCCGGCCGGGTCATGCGCAGACAGAATTGCGTGAGGGCACAATGGCGTGTCCTTTTTTTGTACGCGCATTGACTATAATTATAATATAAGTATAATAGAGGTATAATATAATGAAATTTGAGTGGGACGAGATCAAGAACGATAGGAACATTCGCAAGCACGGGATCAGTTTCCGTGAAGGTGTAACAGTTTTTTTCGATGAAAATGCTCTCCTGATTCACGATCAGGAGCATTCTGATGAGGAAGAGGAGGCAATAGTGAAGAAGGAGTATGATTTTTCCAATGCGGTGAAGAACCCGTATGCGAAGAAACTTAAGAAACAGATCACAATTAATATCAATAGTGATGTAATTGAATATTTTCGGGAAGAGTCAGAACGGACCGGGATCCCGTATCAGACACTGATCAATCTGTATCTTGCGGATTGTGCTCAGAATAAGAGAAAATTGAATCTGATATGGGAGTAAGGCACTTTCGCGAAAGAGGCAGGTGATAGTATGACATTAGAAGAGATGAAACAGAGACGCAGAGAACTGGGGTATACCTATCGCAGGCTGTCGGAACTATCCGGCGTCCCGGTTGGAACCATTCAGAAGATTTTCGGCGGGATGACAGCTTCTCCGCGCTATGAGACTCTGCTGGCACTGGAGAAGGTCCTGCTTGGTCAGCCGAAGAATCAGGGAGTGCGAACGGAACCCGGAACCTATTCCGGAATGGTCTCGGAAGAGGCACTGACCGGCTGGGGGAAGAAGCAGGGGGAGTTTACGGTAGAGGACCTGGAGAAACTGCCGGAGGACAAGCGATACGAGTTGATCGACGGGATCCTGTTTGATATGAGCGACGGGCCGACCTATGGACACCAGGTGGTGGCCATGGAGATTCTGTTTCAGTGCAGAGAATTCATTCGCAGGAACGGCGGAAAATGCCGCACCATGACGGCACCATTCAGCGTGCATCTGGACCGGGACAACCGTACCTCTGTTCAGCCCGACGTAATGATCTTGTGCCGTGATGAGGACCTGAATTATCATAACTACCAGGGGGCGCCGGACTTCGTTGTGGAGGTCTTGTCACCTTCTACCCGGCGTAAGGATATGACGCTGAAGCTCAGGAAATATGAGGCTGCCGGAGTGAGGGAGTACTGGATGATCGACGTAGAGAAGGAGAAGGTGATCGTCCATGTTTATGGAGAAGAGCCGGATGTATGGATCTATGGGTTCGATCAGCCCATTCCGGTCTGGATCTTTGGCGGAGAGCTGAAGGTGGATCTCAGACCGATCCGGGAGGATCTGGAGGAAATCAGAAAGAGAGGAAACGGAAATGTGGACCAGGGAAATTAAAGGAGATATAGCAGAAGAGCAGCTGGATCTGCGATTTGCGAGGATCTATCCGCAGAATTCTGTGCCGGCCCAGCGCTCGCGATATATACATATTCTGGACGGCTATGAGAAGATGTTCGGAGATACCTTTGACGGGTTATTCAGTGCACCGGGCAGGACCGAGATCGGCGGCAATCATACGGACCATCAGCAAGGCTGTGTCGTTGCAGCGGCTTTGGCCTGTGATGCAGTAGCTGCTGCCGGAGTGCGGGACGACGGTCTGGTGAAGGTATGGTCAGAAGGCTATGGAATGATCGAACTGTCAGCAGAGGATCTGGAGGTTCGCACCGGGGAATATGGATCCACCACAGCCCTGATCCGGGGCGTGGCTGCCGGGATGAAGGAGCGGGGATACCGCATCGGCGGCTTTCAGGCTTATATGAGCAGTAATGTGCTGGGAGGGTCCGGATTATCCTCTTCCGCTGCCTTCGAGACGCTGATGGGGGTGATCATCTCGGAACTGTATAACCAGGGGAAGGTATCCCCGGTGGAGATCGCACAGATCGGGCAGTATGCAGAGAACCGGTACTTCGGCAAGCCCTGCGGCCTGATGGACCAGATGGCTTGCTCTGTTGGCGGTGTATGTGCCATTGACTTTGCGGATCCGCAGGAACCGACTGTTGAGAAAATATCGCTGGATCTGTTCCGCTATGGATACTGCCTGTGCATTACCAATACCAGAGGTTCCCATGCGGATCTGACAGAGGACTATGCAGCAGTTCCGGAAGAGATGAGAGCTGTGGCACGGTTCTTTGGCAAGGAAGTGCTGCGGGATATTCGCCTGGAACAGTTGATGGGAAGTGCAGCGGAGATCCGCCGGGAGTGCGGGGACCGGGCCTGGCTCAGGGCCTTTCACTTCATTCAGGAGACCGGCCGGGCGAAGGAGGAAGCAGAAGCGCTGAAGAGGGGCGATTTTCACCGTTTCCTGGAACTCTTCCGGGCATCGGGGGATTCCTCCTACAAGTATCTGCAGAACGTGTATACCACAAGAGATGTGGAACACCAGAACATCGCCGTGGGACTGGCTGCCAGCGAGGCAGTATTGGGTACAGAGGGCGTGGCCAGAGTCCATGGGGGAGGATTCGCAGGGACGATTCAGGCCCTGGTCCGGAATGAGAAGGCCACAGAGTATCAGATCGCGATGAACCGCCTGTTTGGCGTCGGATCATGTGAAGTTTATTCCATACGGAATGACGGAGGCGTGCGTGTAGTATGAGAGAGGATATATAATGGAAAACAGAAATATGAACCTGTGGATCAGTGAACTGATCACTTATGGAATTAAGACCGGACTGGTGGATCCGGCAGATGAGAATTACACCATTAACCGTATCCTGGATATCCTGGGCGAGGATGAATTCAACTGGGTGGAACCGGAACCGGTGGAGCGCCCGGAAACGATCTTTGATCAGGCCGGGTTCGAGGCGGATCCGGAGGTGGACCCGGATGACTATGCCTACTACAATCGTATCATGGCCAAGGTGGACCTGGGGGATTATAAGGGACGGCCTTTGGCTGAGATCCTGCAGGATATAGTAGATGCTGTGCTTCCGGATGGAACGACGGAGGAGAAGGATCTTCTGGATACGAAGATCATGGGGGCATTGACCCCACCGCCGTCTGAAGTGCGGAAGAAGTTCCGGACCCTTGCCCGCAGACATCCGAAGAACGCCACAGACTGGTACTACAACTTCAGTAAACTTACAAACTATATCCGGGTGGATCGTGTCCGGAAGGATGAACGCTGGACTGCGATGGATATGGAATATAAGATGTGTCTGGATATGAGCATCAATCTGTCCAAACCGGAAAAGGATCCGAGAGACATCGCGAAAGCCGGAAAAGCCAAGAAATCCGGATACCCCGCCTGCCTGCTTTGTGCGGAGAATGAGGGATATCCCGGACACATCGGGCATCCTGCCCGCCAGAATCACCGATTGATCCCCATGACACTGGCAGGGGAGAAGTACTATCTGCAGTATTCTCCTTATGTTTATTACAATGAACACTGCATCGTCCTGAATGAGAAGCACGTACCCATGAAGATCGACCGGGACACCTTCCGGAAACTGCTGTGTTTCCTGGACCGCTTCCCGCACTATACGATCGGATCCAATGCGGATCTTCCCATCGTGGGCGGATCGATCCTGAGCCACGACCATTTCCAGGGGGGCAGATATCTGTTCCCCATGGCGACTGCGGAGGAAATAGAGAGTTTCAGTATTCCGGGATTCCCCGAGGTATGGGCCAGCATCGTCAAATGGCCGCTTTCCACCATACGGCTGCAGTGCAAGGAAGCGGACAAGCTTGTGGACGCGGCGGACCGTATTCTTCAGGTCTGGAGAGGATATACCGATGAAGAGGTGTCCATCTATTCGGAAACCGATGGCGTTCCCCATAATACCATTACGCCCATTGCGCGGATGAGGGATATCCCGCCTTATTTCGACCGGTTCAAGATGGATTATGTGTATAACGAGACCCGCTATGAGATGGACCTGGTGCTTCGGAACAACCTTACCACAGAGGAGCATCCGTTGGGACTGTTCCATCCTCACGAGCAGTATCACCATATCAAGAAAGAGAATATAGGACTGATCGAGGTGATGGGGCTGGCGATTTTGCCAGGCAGACTTAAGAAAGAGATGAAGGCTGTTGCAGACGCTATCATATCAGGAAAGGACTTGAGAGAAGATCCCCTTACCGCATCCCATGCGGACTGGGTGGAGGAATGGCTTCCGCTCCATGCCGATCACATTGATCAGGCAATGAAAGATCCGGACAAAATGTACGGGATCATTCAGCATGAGATCACTCAGGTATTCGCCAGAGTCCTGGACTGTTGCGGTGTGTTCAAACAAACTCCGGAAGGCCAGGCAGCATTCCATCGTTTCCTGGAAAAACTATAATAACAGAATCAGAAGAGAGCCGCCCGCGGGCGGCTCTTCGTTTGCGTATAACTGAAAAAGGCCTGCGGCAACTGCCGCAGGCCGGATTATTATGACCGTGTTTTCAGTTCTTCTGTGATCTCTTCCAGTTTCTTTTCGGTCAGGATGAACTTGGCCCGGAATACCAGTACTGCCAGGATCATTCCGATGATTGGAAGGATGGTCATTGCCATCCGGAGTCCCATCAGGGAGCCACCATCCACGGAGCCTGCAGCGGCTGCTTCCGAGATGTTGAAGATATGCAGACAGATGGAAGCGATCAGGGCGGAAACGCCGGAGGACAGCTTCACCACGAAGGTCTGCATGGAGAAGATGACGCTTTCGTCACGGCGGTAATTCTTCAGTTCGCCGTAGTCAACTGTGTTGGCCAGGAATACTGTGGTCAGTACCGTCAGCATACCGAAGGCGGAGAAGATGAAGAAGGCCGGAACGAAGAGTACGAACAGCGACTTGGTGCCGGCACTCATCAGAACCAGCAGCACTCCGTATCCACCGATGGCCATGGCAAGGCTCAGGAAGAACACCTTGGTAGTGGACAGGAACCGGCGCAGTACCGGGAAGAAGACCATCATGGAGATGATCTGCATTCCGCCGCCGAAGGTGTTAAACAGCGTGTAGCTGTCTTCCCATGCCGCACCTGCAAGATCATATTTGAAGAAATAGATCAGCAGATTGGATGTGATATACAGGGAGCAGTTGATCAGGACGATGGCGATGACCACGGTCATGGCCTGATCGTTCTGGATCAGTGCAGTAAACATCTGCTTGACGGAAGGAGATTCTACGTCGACGGTGGACTTCTCCTTGATGGTCAGACAGGTAAATGCGATGAATACGATGAAGAGGACCGCAATAATGATGGCAAACAGGCGGAATCCTGCATGCTCATCCCCGTGTCCCAGAACCATGACGCACTTCATGGTGATGATGGTGATGAGAGCAGAGCCCACGCCGGCACAGGAACGAGCCAGTGTGGTCAGGTTCTCACGCTCTTTGCCACTGTCCGTGAAGGCCGGGATCATGGACCAGAAGGGAATGTCCATCATGGTGTAGGTGACACCCCATACGATGTAGGTGATGGCGGCATAGGCCACCAGACCGCTTCCGTCCATTGCAGGTGGTGCGGAATACATCAGATACAGTACCACAGCGTTGGTAATGGTTCCGATCATCAGCCAGGGACGGAACTTACCGAAGCGGGTGCGGGTCTTGGCGACGATGACACCCATGATGGGGTCATTGAAGGCGTCGAACACACGGGCGGCCATCAGGATCATTCCCATGGCGATGGGAGCGACCCCCAGGATGTCCTGGTAATAGTAGAGAACATAGTTTGCGGACAGCATGTACACCATGTCCTTTCCCACGGCGCCGAGGCCGTAGGAGAACTTTTCTTTCAATGTCAGTCTCATTTATTTCCCCTCTCTCATAATATTGAATGATACTTCAGCACGGTCGCCCTCCGGTGTGAACATCAGGAGATGTCCTTCTCCCTCACGGCCGGTGGTGCGGACATAGGTTCCGCCCATGCCTCCGGAAAGGGAGATCACAGAAGGTCCGATGAGCTGGATCTCGCCGCTTGGGTTCAGCACCACAGGGTCGTTGGCAAAGGGCAATACGTTTCCAAATTCGTCGGTCAGGCGGATCCGTACCGATGCCACGTCGTAGGATTTCCCCTCCACCAGCTCGGTGTGATCCACCAGCACCTCCAGCCGGCGCTCGCTCATGGGAGACAGCACCAGGGTCTTGACGATCTTTCCGTCTTTATATGCCTCAAACTTCCAGGTGGTGGCCTCGCCGCCCCAGTCACCGATGTAGCGGTTGTAGAGGCTGACAGCGTCCTCCGGCTTCATCCGGTAGCGGAGCAGAGAACTGAAAGCCCGGGCCATTTCGGCTTTGTTCAGGGAATAGAGACCCTTGCGAGCCACTTGGTTCAGAAGGTCCCGGGTCACCTCGGCCTTCTTCTCGGGCATGCGCTCCTTGGTGATCAGCTGATCGCCGATGTAGTCGTCGATGAGGATGGGCCCGTGAGCCAGGTGCTTGTAGGGGCTGTCCCCGCCGGTGTATTCCTTGATCAGAAGGTCGTTCCGGTACATCTTCACACTGTCGGCGTTGGTGATGATGTAGATGTCTCCGCGGTTGGAGCCGGGGTGCTCGCCGATGTCCATGGAGGAGCTCACCGTCAGCACCGGAGTGCGGTCCTGCTGGCTGGCGTAGATCGATGCGGCCAGCTTGGGATTGCGGAACATGTCCATGACCCCGTGATAGCAGATGCGGTCGCCGGAGCCGAAGTCTTTGTGGGTGTTATAGTCGAACATGCACCAGCCGAAGCTGCCGCAGATGTCCTGCTGCTTCGACACCTCGTCCAGGACGTTGGCATGGCGCAGGGCATGCTCCAGGGTGTGTTCCTCACTGTCGAAAGGCTTGGTGGGGAACATGTGGCCGTTATACTCAGAGATCAGGTAGGGCCGCTTGGTGTCCGATGTGACGTCGGACTTCTTCTCGCAGCCTTTGTTGTCTCCCTTGTGCACAAAGTCGTTATAGGTGAAGACATCCTCCAGGAAGCTTCCCTTCTTGTAGCAGCGGACGCCGCCGGTGGGCCGGGTGGGGTCCAGTGCATGGGCCAGGGCGTTGGTCCTCTTGTAGAGGGCGTCATCGTCCACGGACTCGTTGATCCGCACGCCCCACATGATGATGGAGGGGTGGTTGCGATACTGCAGCACCATGTCCTTCACGTTGGCTGCGGCCTGGGCCTTCCACTCATCGTCTCCAATGTGCTGCCATCCCGGGATCTCCGTGAACACCAGGAGTCCCAGCTCATCGCATGCATCCACAAAGGCATGGGACTGAGGATAATGAGAGGTTCTGACGGCGTTCAGCCCCAGTTCCTCCTTCAGGATCCGGGCGTCCTCCCTCTGGGGGGCATCCGGCATGGCATATCCCGCATAGGCGTAGGACTGGTGCCGGTTCAGTCCCCGGATTTTCAGGCGCTTTCCGTTCAGGAGAAATGCGTCTTTCGTAAACTCTGCGTGGCGGAATCCGAAGGTGGTGAGTTGCTCATCCAGGATATCCTTTCCGAGGCAGAGCTCGGTCTTCAGCTCGTAGAGATTGGGACCATCCACATTCCACAGGTCGATGATACCGGCCTTCAGCGGATGAAGAATGGTCCGGGCAGGACCTTCCCCCAGAAGGCGGAAGCGGGTCTCTCCCTTCTTGCGCAGGGACTGGCGCACGGTCATGTGATCCGTTGCACCGCGGACCAGGATCTCGCTGATCACCGTGGCGCTCTCCTGCCGGACGGGCACATCGTGCTCTTCGAATCCGCAGTCAAAATCCGTGCGGACGAAGATATCTTCGATGTAGGAGGAACCTTTCACCTCCAGGTAAACATCCCGGTAGATGCCGCCATAGGTCAGGTAGTCTATGACAAAACCGAAGGGCGGCACGTTCAGGGATTCCCGGCTGTCCAGGCGCACTGTGATGAGGTTGTCTGCTCCGTAGGTCACCAGCTTGCTGATGTCCAGGGTGAATGCGGTGTAGCCGCAGGCATGCTCTCCGGCCGGGACCCCGTTCACAAAGACCTCCGCCCTGTGGGCGGCGCCCTCAAAGGTCAGCAGCAGGATCTTTCCCTGCCACTCTGCAGGAACGTGCAGGCTTCTGCGGTAACCGGATACCATCTGGTACTCCTTCTCACTGAAATAGTGGAAGGGCAGTTCTTTGACGGTATGAGGGATCCGCACCGGGGTCAGATCCCCGGCAAAATCCTGCGCCAGTAGCTTATCCGTATACTCCGGCGTGAACTGCCAGTCGTTATTCAAATAAATGCGATCGTTCATCGAACTTTCCTTTCTTTGCATTGAAAATACTCTATTATAGATTACCATAAAGGGGATTGTGAGACAAGAAAAAGGTAACAGAAAACGGGGCTGCGATGCAGCCCCGTAAATGCTCTGTGAAGATTGATCAGCCCAGCATCATGCCGCCGTCCACCAGGACGTTGGAACCGTTGATGTAGGATGCTTCGTCACTGGCCAGGAAGTAGACCACATTGGCGATCTCTTCCGGTTCTGCAGGACGTCCCAAAGGTCCCAAAGTGACCTGGGAATCACCGAAGTTCTTATAGTCCTCCACGGAGTCCCGGAACATCTGAGTGTTGACCCAGCCCGGGGATACGGAGTTGGCCCGGATGCCGAACTGGCCGTACTCGTTGGCCACGTTCTTGGTCATGCCGATGACGGCCCATTTACTGGAGCCGTAGCCGATCTCATAGGTGTATCCGGTCATGCCGGAGACGGATCCGAAGTTGACGATGGCGCCTTTGCCCTGAGCCTTCATGATGGGGAGGACGTTCATCATCATGAGAAATGGTCCGAAGACGTTGATCTCATAGATCCGTTTGAAATTGGCGAATGTATAATCGATGGTGGGGTTGTATTTACCGATGATGGCAGCGGTGCTCACCAGAGCGTCGATGCGGCCCTTCTTCTCCTTGATGCTGTCCACCACATCCTTCACCTGCTCCTCGCTGGAAACATCCAGGATGTAGTAGCAGACCCGTTCCGGATCGTAGCCTTCTGCCTCGATGGCGGCTTCCAATGCCTCTTTCTTAATATCCAGCATTACCACATCATAGTCGTTCTCATAGAACTTCTTGACCACCTGGGATCCGATCCCGCCGGATGCGCCGGTGACCACGGCAACCTTGCGTTCACTCATCGTATTACCTCCTGACATATTTCTTCCATATCTACCTCTATTTTATCCCGAATCGGCTGCAGACACAATAACTGGGTTGCTGCAGAAGTAAATCATTTTGCTTGAGATATCCGGGAAATGATTGTATAGTTAAGATAGTAATCACAAGGAGGTTCGGATATGCTGAAACTATTGGTAACATATAAGGCGAAGGATGCAGAAACAAGACAGGCATTCTACGATGAGGTAGCTGCGGCGGGGATCCCAGAGGCATCCCGTGCGGAAGAGGGGAACATCTGCTACGACTATTTCTTCTCCATGGACCGGGAGAATGAGATCCTGCTTGTTGAGAAGTGGCAGGACAAGGAAGCGCAGAAGCTGCACAGCACACTGCCCCATTTCAAGAAGGTGGGCGAGCTGAAAGAGAAATACGGCATAGAATCAATCTTCGAAGAACTGTAAAATAATCGGGCTGTCTGAGGGAATTCCTCTGACAGCCCGGTTTACTTTGTTACAGGTCTTCCTTTATCCGCATCCCGGACATCCAGACTCCCACCAGGGTCACCAGCATGCCCACGACGGTATACCATCCCCAGGTGTCGCCCACCACCACGATGCCGGCTACCACGCCTATGACCGTGGAGAGGCTGCCCACGATGTTGTTGCCCAGGGCCGGCTCCACGTAGCTCATGAGCCGGTTGTAGCAGATGTATGATGCGAAAGCGCAGAAAATCGCCAGGAACAGGAAGCAGATCAGGACCTTCCAGCTGGCGAAGAGCAGCAGGAACGTCTTCAGACCATAGCCCTGCCCCAGGCAGATGATGTCAAAAAAGATGGCCCCTTCGAATGCCATAGCAGCCGTCACCGTCATGGCGTCAAAATCGGCGGAGGCCTGGGCGCTGGTGAGACTGTACAGGCTGCAGGCGATGATGGCCAGGATCATGCAGAGCATGCCCAGCTTGGTCCCGCCCAGAGAGAAGGTGGGGGAGAATACGGTGGCGATGACCACTCCCAGAAAGGCCACCAGGATCCCTCCCAGGATCCGCAGGTCCGCCTTCTTGTGGAACAGAAGGATCCCCATGAGCAGGGTCATGCAGGGGATCGTAGCGACGAAGATGGCGCTCACGGAGGCTGAGGTCATCTTGATCCCGTAGGCCTCCAGAATGCAGTAGGCACAGGGCTCACAAAGCCCCGGCAGCAGCAGATATATGACTTTCTTCCCCTTTAACTGAAACCGGATCTTCCCGATCAGGATCAGCACGAGAAATTCCAGCGCCATGAGACTCCAGCGAACAGCCAGCATCTGGGGCGGAGCCATCTCCTGCAGCAGAAGGGCCAGGAACAGAAAAGACAGTCCCCAACCCAGTGAGACCATGACGATGAGAAAAATCGTAAGGGGCATATTTTTATTGCCGTTCATTACCATTCTCCAGGTTCATAACGATTGCGTTCTAAGAAAATGATATCCCTTGTGAAACGGAAAGTCAATGCGAACATCACAGGAGATAGTAAGGCCGGGCCGGTTTTGCACCGGCCTTTTACTTTGCGCTCAGGACACATTGACAAGCGGATTCCATAAGTGGTACATTATTCTTTGTAGAGCAATGAAAGGAAAGGTTGGGATAATGAAAGGTCGTAAAACTGGCATTATGCTTTTGCTCCTGCTTGTGGTTTTGCTGGGCATCGGAGGCGTCTATGAGATGATGCAGGGGATGGAAATCCCGGGGCTCTCCCACGTCGCGAAGCTTGTGAAGAAGCCGGAGCCCATCAACAAGGATCCGGAGAAGATCCTGTCACTGCCGGCGGAGTATAAGGAAGAGGCGAAGCATCAGGGCACACTGAAGACCCTGACATATGATTACACCATGTACGAGGGCAGCGGCTCCACGGTGGAGAAGAAGGCCGTGGTCTATCTGCCTTATGATTATGACGAGAGCAAGAAGTACGACGTATTCTATCTGATGCACGGATACGGCGGGGGCTGTCACACATTCCTGGGGAGCAAGTCCAACCCCAGGGCCTTCAAGAATATGCTGGATCACATGATCGAGGATCATAAGATCGAGCCATTCATC
Source organism: uncultured Eubacterium sp. (assembly GCA_946614405.1). Taxonomy (GTDB): domain Bacteria; phylum Bacillota; class Clostridia; order Peptostreptococcales; family Anaerovoracaceae; genus Aminicella. Next base: position 11,826 of record CAMOGZ010000018.1, read on the forward strand.
GTGGTGACGCCCACTTACACGGAAGAATATACGGACTATTACACCAAGCTGGACGAGATGGGCACCGAGGTGGTCTCCACACTGATGCCTCTGGTGGAGGAGAAGTACAGCACCTATGCGGATTCCACTGATGAAGAGGACCTGAAGGCCTCCCGGGATCACCG